>CADFRV010000029.1 GCA_902836725.1 Muribaculaceae bacterium | reverse complement strand
ACATGACCGCGATGAGTGACGTTACCGTTCTTTTGCTTACTTTCTTCATGTTGACTTCAACCTTCCTCCAGAAAGAGCCGGTAACGGTGATCACCCCGTCGTCTGTTTCGGAGATAAAGGTTCCCACCTCTAACGTGACACAAGTGCTCGTTAGCCCGCAGGGTAAGGTGTTTATGTCGCTTCTGGGCGACGCAGACCCCGAGAATGCGGAAAAGTGGGGTTCTGAGGCTCTCCGCCGCGAGGTCCTCAAGACCGCAGCCGCCGACTACGAGGCCAAGACCGGCAAAAAGACCGGTATCACCTCAGCCGATTTAGACAAGTTTGCAAAGAACGCTTCATTTGGCGTGCCCCTTGAAAAGATGCATGAATTCCTCTCGCTCGAGACATCGAAGCAGGATGAATTCCTTGGCCAGACCGTTGACAAGCCCGTGATCATGGGCAACCTGTCTCCCAAAGACACCGGCATCCCCTTCAGGGACATCGTCTACACAGACAAAGATGGAAACAAGGTTACTACCAACGAGTTCCAGATTTGGATGCGTGCGATCTACAACTCAAGTAACGATAACATCCGCGAAGCAGTGCAGAAAGGCGAAGGTATCGCCGTGAAATCTGACCGTGGCACGAAGTTCGAGACTATCCATCAGGTTCTCGACAACCTTCAGACCATCAAGATGAACAAATTTTCTGTAATGACCGCGCTTAAAACAGAGGCAGACTAATCGACATGGCACAAATAGAACAGTCATCGGGCAACGGAAAAAAGAAAAAAGGTGCCCAGAAAAAGATGGCAATCCATGTGGACTTCACCCCCATGGTTGACATGAACATGCTTTTGATTACGTTCTTCATGCTCTGTACCACGATGATTAAGTCGCAGACCCTCAGCATCGCGTTGCCTACCAACGAGAAGCTTGAGCAGACTGAGTTACAGAAAGCGAAAGAATCGGAAGCCATAACCCTGATTCTTGACACCGACTACGACGACAACGGAGGTATTAAAGGCAATACCATTTACTACTACACCGGAAAGCCCGTAGTTGAATACAGTGGCACTGAGGTGCTTTCGAGCAACCTGCAGGAAACCGAGTTCCTCGGAAACGACGGCAAGCTCCAGCAGGGTGTGCGCAAGATCCTCCATGACCGCAACCGCGGTGTGCTCAACGATGTCGAGAAGAAGAGACAGGAATGGCGCGAGAAAAAGATTACCGAGGAGCAGTTCCAGGAAGCTGCGAGGAAAATCCGTAACAGCGACGATTACGAGCGCCCGGTAGTCATTATCAAACCCCTTCCCGGTGCTTCCTGGGAGAGCGTAATCTCCGCACTCGACGAAATGCAGATCAACCAGATATCACGTTACCAGCTCGGTACCCTCACCGAGGTTGACGAAGCTATGGTAGCTGACTACAAGTTGAAGCATAAAAAGTGATAAGTGATGAATGACTATATTATTAACCCCGCAAAAGATTAAGCACAATGGCAAAAGATGTAGATCTTTCATCAAAAGAATGGACCGATATAATCTTTGAAGGCAAAAACAAAGAGTTCGGTGCATATACCCTCCGCCGCGCGAGCGACAAACGTCACAACAAGGCCATGCTCCTTGTGGTCATCGGTCTGATTGTGATACTTGTCGGTGGATATTTCTGGGGCATTTACTCGGATATCCGTCGCGAGCAGCGTGAACTTGAGCTCCAGGCACAGCTCGAGCAGCAGCAGGCCGCTCTTGATGCGCTTGAGGAGCAGGAACCCGAAGTAGAGGAGGAAGAAGTCATGCAGGCCATGGAGGAACCCCAGGCTGAGGAAGCTCTTCCCGAAGAGATCCTGAACACCATCAAGGATACCGAGATTGCGATCGCGGCAGACGAGGAAGTGACTGAGGACATCACCTCAAAGGATGATGTCGCAGAATCGACCGCAGCTGCAGGCGCAAGCACCTTCGATCAGGGTACCGATGACCTCAACGTCGTGCGCGAGCACAAAGACGAGATCATCGTGGAGGAGAAAAGTCCCGAACCCGTGAAAGAGGAGATCTTTACCGCTGTAGAGCAGATGCCTCAGTTCCCCGGTGGAGAAGCCGAGCTTCTGAAATATATAGCCTCTCACATCAAATACCCCACAATGGCGGCTGAAAACAACATTCAGGGTCGTGTGGTAGTCAAGTTCGTAGTGAACAAAAACGGTAAGATAGGCGATGTGGTTGTGGTTCGCGGCAAAGACCCCGACCTCGACAAGGAAGCCGTACGAGTTGTGAAGACCCTGCCTGATTTCATTCCGGGCAAGATGAACGGTCAGGCGGTATCCGTGTGGTACACCCTCCCCATCAACTTCAAGCTCCAGAGCTGATCCCCTTCACCAATGGATTGAAACCGCCTTTGCGGCGGTTCCCCCATAACAGTTATCAAAGGCGATGTGCCGGTATGGCGCATCGCCTTTGTATATATGGCAGTATTGTATATGATTTGGAAAAGCTGAGGCTTTTTTGTAATTTTGCATCTGCACGTAGTCGCCCCAATGGCGGCGTGCCGACTGCATTTGCAACACTATTTACCGCACAACACATGAAAACCGGCATAATTATACGTTTCGCGATTATCGGGCTTCTGTGGCTCGGTGTCTGCTTCTGGTTCGTTACGCGCCTTCTGGCCGCCGGTGAGCCGGTAACCCTCATGTCTCTTTTTCCGCTGATTGCGTCTGCCGTGATAGTGTTTGTCCCGCTTTATAAGAAGTATGTGAAGAATGGTAAAAAAGCCGATTCAAACAAGTGACGGAAACCGCGCTGACTGTCTGTTGCTCAATGCCATCGACAGTCCGGCTGATTTGAGGAAGCTCCCGGTGGAGGCGCTTCCCTGTGTATGTTCCGACATAAGGGCTTTCCTTATAGACGCGCTGTCGCGCAATCCGGGGCATTTCGCCTCGTCGCTCGGTGCAGTGGAGCTCACCGTGGCGATGCATTATGTTTTCAATACCCCATATGACCGTATTGTGTGGGATGTGGGGCACCAGGCCTACGGACACAAGCTTCTTACCGGGAGAAGAGACCGATTCGAGACCAACCGCAAATTCGGGGGCCTCAGCGGTTTTCCCAATCCTGCCGAGAGCGAATACGATACCTTTACCGCCGGGCATGCCTCAAACTCGATTTCCGCAGCGCTCGGTATGGCAGTGGCCACGGAAATGAACCATGAGCATCCGCGCCGCAACGTTGTCGCCGTCATCGGCGATGCCTCCATCGGAGGCGGTCTCGCCTTCGAGGGCATCAACAACGCGGCCAATACGCCCAATAACCTGCTCATCATCCTTAATGACAATGATATGAGTATCGATCCCAATGTGGGGTCGCTTCACCGTTATCTCGCTCATATCACCACATCCAAAGGATACAATGATCTCCGTTTCTCCATATACCGTCTGCTTAAGAAACTCCATATTGTCTCGGACCGCCGCAAGGGAGCCATACTGCGCCTCAACAACAGTCTGAAATCGTTTCTCTCACGCGAGCAGAATATTTTCGAGGGGTTGAACATACGGTATTTCGGCCCAGTCGACGGCCACGATGTAGCCACGCTTGTCAAGGTGCTGAGCGATATAAAAGACATGAAGGGTCCCCGCATCCTTCATATCAAGACAAGGAAAGGGAAAGGCTTCGAAGCCGCTGAAAAGGATCCCGCCACATGGCATGCCCCCGGAAAATTCGATCCCGAGACGGGCAACAGGCTCCAGCCCGATCATGCGGCAGGTCCGGCGCCATTGAAATATCAGGATGTTTTCGGCAGAACGCTTGTGGAGCTGGCACAGGCCGATCAGAAAATTGTAGGCATAACCGCCGCCATGCTTTCCGGAACCTCCATGTGCGTCCTGAAAGAGGCTTTCCCATCAAGGGTGTTCGATGTGGGCATTTCCGAGGAGCATGCCGTGACCTTTGCCGGAGGACTGGCAAAAGAGGGGCTCAGGCCGTTCGTAGCCATATACTCCTCGTTCCTGCAGCGGGCTTATGACCAGATAATACACGACGTGGCGATACAGGGACTCCCTGTCACATTCTGCATAGACCGTGCCGGACTGGTGGGGGAGGATGGTGTGACACACCACGGAGCGTTTGACATAGCCTATCTCCGCACTATCCCCGGCATGATAATAGCCGCTCCGCGCGACGAGCGCACGATGCGCGATCTGATGTATACCGCCGCCATGCGCAAGGATGCGCCTATGGCCATACGCTACCCCAGAGGATGCGGCACCACCCCCGACTGGCGCACACCTTTCCGTGTCATGGAGATAGGAAAGGGGGAGAAACTGCGTGCCGGCACCGATATTACTTTTATCTCCACCGGCACCATCGCGTCGGAGGTAAGCAAAGCCATTGATCTTCTGGCGGCCGAGGGAGTCTCCGCCGCTCATTACGACATGACATTTGTAAAACCGCTTGACGGAGCCATCCTTTCCGAAGTGGCCGCGTCGGGAACGCCGGTCGTCACCGTGGAGGACGGCACCATATGCGGCGGTCTCGGATCAGCCGTGACAGACTGGATGGCTGTGAACGGCCACACCGGTATCAGAATTGAGAAGATAGGCATACCCGACAGTTTCGTGGAGCATGGCTCCGTGGCGCAGCTGAGGAAACTGTGCGGCATGGATGCGGAATCCATAGCTTCCGTAACCAGGTCGATACTTGAGTCACATCCAAATATGTCTGCAAAATGAAGATCGTGATCGCCGGAGCCGGCGAGGTTGGGTCGCACCTGGCGAAACTTCTCTCGCGTGAAGAGCAGGATATCGTGCTCATTGACAGGGATGCGTCCAAACTGTCGAACCTTGACGCCAACTACAACCTTATGACCAAGGTGGGGAGTCCCACCTCGTTCGAGGATCTGCGGGGCGCCGGTGTGCATGACAACTGCGATCTTTTCATAGCGGTTACACCATTTGAGAATACCAATCTCATATCCTGCGAGATAGCAAAGAAACTCGGCGCCCGCAAGACTGTGGCGCGTATCGACAACTATGAGTTTCTCGCGCAGCATAACCGCGAGCTGTTCGCATCGCTCGGAGTGGACCACCTGATCTATCCCGAGGTACTTGCCGCGCAGGAGATCTGCACGTCGCTGGGGCGCCCGTGGGTGCGCAACTGGTTTGAACTTCACGACGGCGAGCTGATAGTCATAGGAGTGAAACTCCGCGAGAACGCCTCGCTCATCGGCAAGCGCCTGCGCGATATCACTTTCGGCCAACACCACTACCACGTATCGGCCATCCGACGCAGGCATGAGACTATCATTCCGCGAGGCGACGACGAGATATGGGAGGGGGACATACTGTATTTCACCACCACCCGCGACTATGTGGACGAGATCCGCATGATATGCGGCAAGCGTGAATACAAGATAAGAAATGTGATGATAATGGGAGGAGGGCGCATCGCCGTGCGCCTTGTGCATATGGCCAGAGGGAAATGGAACCTCACTATCATCGACGACAATATGGATACCTGCCGCCGCCTCCCTGAGAAATGCTCGGGATGCGACGTCAACATAATCCATGGCGATGCCCGCAACAACGAGCTGCTCGCCGAAGAGGGGATTTCCGATATGGATGCCTTTGTGGCGCTCACCGATTTCTCTGAAACCAATATTCTGGCATGTCTCACGGCAAAGGAGTTCCAGGTCAGCAAGACCATCGCTGAGGTGGAGAACATACAGTTCATCTCCGAGGCCGAAAATCTTAACATCGGCACAGTCATCAACAAAAAACTCCTTGCATCAAGCAAGATATTCCAGCTGTTGCTTGATGCAGACGAGAGTTCGTCGAAATTCATGGCGCTCGCCGACGCTGAGGTTGCCGAACTGGAGGTGCGTCCCGGCTCCAAAATCACCAAGGCACCGGTCATGGATCTCAGGCTGTCGCACGAAATGACCATCGCCGGCCTGATACGCGACGGCAAAGGTATGCTTGTCGAGGGCCGCACACAGATACAGGCAGGCGACCATGTGGTGGTGTTCTGTCTCTCGGGACACATCCACAAAGTGGAGAAACTTTTTATCTGAAAATGGTATGGGCAGGCTGATGCGGATCAATTTCAGGATGCTCGTGCGGGTTATGGGGTGGCTCGTGATGATAGAGGGCGCCTTTATGCTTGTGCCGCTTTTCACGGCCCTGATATATGCCGAGAAAGATTTCGTGGCTTTTGCTGCGGGTACGGTGATAACTGCTGTCACAGGCGCGTGCATGACATTCCTGAGCCGTCCGCGACGCTCCGAAATGGGCAAGAGGGAGGGTTTCCTGCTCACTGCGCTTGTATGGGTGGTGTTCTCTTTCTTCGGCATGATCCCCTTCATCATCAGCGATGTGCCTCTCAATATTTCTGAAGCTTTTTTCGAGGCGATGTCGGGTTTCACCACTACCGGAGTGTCTGTAATGCAGGATATCGACAATATTTCCAAGGCGTTGCACATATGGCGCTCCCTGATGCAGTGGATCGGGGGCATGGGGATAATACTTTTCACGCTTGCTGTGCTGCCGATGCTCAATTCCTCGGGAGGCATGCAGATGTTCAATGCCGAGGTGACCGGTATAACACATGAGAAACTGAGGCCCCGTGTCAGCTCCACTGCCAAGAGGCTCTGGATGGTGTATGCGCTCCTCACGGTGGCATTGATTATACTTTATATGATCGGCCCGATGAACGGCTTTGACAGCGTGTGCCATGCGTTCTCCACCATGTCGACCGGCGGTTTCTCTACCCGTCAGGCTTCCATCGGTGCGTGGGATTCGCTCTATATCAAGATTGTCACCATGGTGTTCATGTTTGTCGGAGGCGTGAATTTCGCCTTGATATTCAAAGTATCGACCGGAGAGTTCAAGAGTGTGTGGCACAACGAGGTGTTCAGGTTGTATGTGAAGGTTATCCTGTCGCTGTTTGTACTGTTCGATCTTTCTCTCGCGTTCAACAGTGCTGTTGTACCGACATGGGAAACTTTCACTATCGATCCGCTGTTCCAGATCGTATCGACAATGTCATCTACCGGATATACCGTGGCGCATCTCGGAGACTGGGGGCTGTTCATCCTGTGTCTGATATTCCTCATGATGTTTTTCGGTGCCTGCGCCGGCTCCACATCGGGAGGCGCCAAGCTCGACCGTGCGCTTTATCTGTGGAAAGATGCCCGCAACGAACTTTACCGCTGCATCTATCCCAACCATATTCTCGCCGTCAACGTGAACGGCAAGACCATGACCCCGGAGGTCATAAACAAAGTGCTGGTGTTCATATCGCTTTATATACTGGTGATAGTGCTCGGCGGAGTGGCGCTTACCATATTCGAGGTACCTCTTGTCGACAGCTTTTTCGCCTCGTTCTCATGCGTGAGCAATACAGGTCTCGGTCCCGACATAACGGGGTATGGAGGCGATTACGACCTCATCCCCGATCCCGGCAAATGGATTCTTTCCATGCTGATGCTCATAGGCCGTCTCGAGATATTCACCATTCTCGTGCTCTTCACTCCCGGTTTCTGGCATAAATGACAGCATCCGCACCTTATTCCATGCCTAATTCGCGGCGCAGGAAGGGTGCGGTGGGGGAGTCTGTCTTCGCCACCTCCTCCGGAGTGCCTGTCGCTATGATGCGGCCGCCGTTCTTTCCTCCGGCGGGACCCATGTCCACGATATAGTCGGCGCATTTTACCACGTCGAGGTTGTGCTCTATCACAAGCACGGTGTTCCCTTTCTCCACAAGCCTGTTGAGCACTCCAAGCAATACCTTTATGTCCTCGAAATGAAGGCCCGTTGTCGGTTCGTCAAGCACGAAGAGTGTCTTTCCCGTGTCGCGTTTTGCAAGTTCCGTAGCCAGTTTCACGCGCTGGTTCTCACCTCCCGAAAGGGTGGAGGACGGTTGTCCGAGTTTGATGTAGCCCAGACCTATCTCCTGCATTATTTTCAGTTTTTTGAGGATGCGCGGCTGCACGGCGAAAAATTCCACGGCCTGGTTGATGGTCATGTCGAGCACATCGGCTATGGATTTCCCTTTGAAACGCACCTCGAGTGTCTCGCGGTTGTAGCGTTTTCCCGAGCATTCCTCGCACGGCACAAGCACATCGGGGAGGAAGTTCATCTCTATGGTCTTGTAGCCGTTACCCTTGCAGGCTTCGCACCGTCCGCCGGCCACGTTGAATGAGAACCGTCCCGGTTTGTAACCGCGTATCTTTGCTTCGGGGAGATCCACGAAGAGCGATCTTATGTCAGAGAAAACCCCTGTATAGGTGGCCGGATTGGAGCGTGGCGACTTCCCGAGCGGCGACTGGTCCACGGTCACGATCTTGTCGATATTCTCTATCCCTTCCAGGGCGGCATATGGGAGCGGTTCCTCAGCCGAGCGGTAGAATTTGTTGGAAAGTATCGGCTGCAGTGTGCCGTTCACGAGTGATGATTTGCCGCTACCCGATACGCCGCACACGCAAGTGAGAGTGCCGAGCGGGAGGGTGAAATCCACATTCTGCAGGTTGTGGCCGGTGCATCCGGTGAGCCGCAGTGTCTTGCCGTTGCCCGGACGACGTGCCGACGGCACTTCGATGGCAAGTCTGCCGTTGAGGTATCCTGCCGTTATGGTGTCTGTGGCGAGCATCGTCTGCGGAGTCCCCTGGAATACGACTTCTCCACCTTTGCGTCCCGCCTTGGGACCTATATCCACAATATAGTCGGCGTTGAGCATCATGTCCTTGTCATGCTCCACCACGATAATGGAGTTCTGTGCGTCGCGCAGTTTTTTAAGCGAGTCGATAAGGCGCGTGTTGTCGCTCTGGTGCAGTCCGATGCTCGGTTCGTCGAGTATGTAAAGCACGTTCACAAGTTCCGAACCCAACTGTGTGGCGAGGCGTATGCGCTGGCTTTCCCCGCCGGAGAGTGTGGCGGAGTTGCGGTTGAGGGCGAGGTACCCCAGACCTACATCCACGAGAAACCGCAGGCGGCTGCGGATCTCCTTGAGTATCTCGTGCCCGATGGTCTTCTGGCGCGAGCCGAGCCGGTCTTCAACGCTCTCTGCCCATTCAAGCAGGTCGGTTATGTCGAGGCGGGAAAGTTCCGCGATGTTTTTTCCGTCAACGAAGAAATGGAGCGCCTCACGGTTCAGTCTGTCGCCGTTACATTCCGGGCAGACAAGGCGCGAATAGAATTTACCGCTCCATTTCTGCGCTTCCGCCGAGGCGTCGTCGCTTTGCTGCATCTCAATGTACTTCACCAGCCCTTCATAGGAGAGGAAGTAGTTTGAGATGGAGTGGGTCTCCGATTTTATCTGCAGACGCTCGTTTGTGCCGTTGAGTATATCGTTGAGCGCCTCTTCCGGAAGTTCGTTCACAGGAGTTTTCAGACCGCACCCGTATTTCTCGCAAATGGCGGCGATCTGCCAGAAGATCATGGAGTTTTTGTATTTCCCGAGAGGCACTATGGCTCCGTTGTAGATCGAAATTCTGTCGTCGGGTATGATTTTCGAGCGGTCCACGATGTTGACGGTGCCGAGACCTTTGCAGCAGGGACACGCGCCCAGGGGAGAGTTGAACGAGAAGTTGTGGGGAGCAGGCTCGCGGTAGCTCAATCCGGTGGCCGGGTCCATCAGCGACTGGCTGAAATGCGCCACTTTCATGTCGTCAAGGTCGTAAACCATCATCTGTTTGCCACCTTGACGCAGGGCGTTTGCCACGGAGTCGCGCAGACGGCTGTCGTCTTTGCGCGATACTTTCAGTTTGTCCACCACAAGCTCTATGGAGTGGTTCTTGTAGCGGTCGAGTTTCATGCCGTATGTGATCTCGCGCAGTTCGCCGTCCACACGCACGTTCAGGTATCCTTTTTTCTGGAGTTGCTCGAACAGTTCCTTGTAGTGCCCTTTTCTGTTGTGCACAAGGGGGGAGAGGATGTAGATTTTGCGGCCGTCATACCTGTCGAGTATCATGGCCACTATTTTCTCCTCGGTATATTTCACCATCGGCTCGCCCGAAAGGTAGCTGCGTGCCTCGCCTATGCGAGCGTAGAGCAGACGCAGGAAATCATAGACTTCGGTTGTGGTGCCTATTGTACTGCGCGGATTGCGGTTGATGGTTTTCTGCTCGATGGCGATAACCGGGGAAAGACCGGATATTTTGTCTACGTCGGGACGCTCCATGTTGCCGAGCATGTTGCGTGCATAGGAGGAGAATGTCTCTATGTAGCGGCGTTGTCCCTCGGCATATATTGTGTCGAACGCGAGCGACGATTTACCGCTGCCGCTAAGTCCCGTTATCACGGTAAGGGCACCGTGGGGGATCGTCACGTCGATGTTTTTGAGATTGTGTACTCTTGCGCCGGTAACTTCGAGGGTCTGCTCGGCGGCGGATGCAGTGGTGGTTATGTCGGTGGTATTGTAGTCTGCTTTGCGTATGCTCATCGTTATTCAGCCCAGCGGGGATTATAAAGATGTTGTTTCTGGATCGTGTTTGCCGAGCGTGACAGGCTCTCTTTTTTGGGAATTTTTATCGTGTAGCTCTTTCCGGCTGTTACGGGGAGGCTTTTTGCGCGCAGCCAGGGGTTGTATTCCCTCAGCATCGCGTAAGTGGTGCCCTGTTGCTGCGCCCAGGCCGGCAGGTCGTCGATTGTGGAATTGACGGTCACTTCGGTGTATTTGATCGGGGCGTAGAACTGCGATGCCTTAAGTCTGAAACCATATTTCGATGGGTTCTCCATCAGAGCCTTGGCGGCATAGACACGGAACGGATAGCGGGATGTCTCCTCCACCAGATAGAGGTCAAACGCGCTGTCGGCGAGCTGCGAGGAGAGTTCGTTGGTCACACGGGCCTGTCCGCCGTTATAGGAGGCCATGGCCGATTCCCAGTTGCCGTATTTGGCATATGAGTTTTTCAGATAGCGTGCGGCGGCGGCTGTGGCTTTCTCTATGTTGTAACGTTCGTCCACATAGTCGTTGACCTCGAGGCCATACTGTTTCGCGGTCGAGGCGATGAACTGCCACAGACCGGCTGCCTTGGCCGGTGAGTAGGCTCTCTGGTTGAGCGACGATTCGATGCATGCGAGGTACACCAGATCCTCCGGCACACCGTTTTTCTTGAGAATGGGGGCGATTACGGGGAAGTAGCGGTTGGCACGTTTCAGCATGAGCATGGTGGAGGAGTGCATGTAGCACATCTGCGACAGCTCCCTGTCAAGGCGCTCATACATGTCGCTTCTGTCGAAATCAATGTTCTCTCCCGCAAACGTGATTGTCTTGGGGACAGGGGGGCTGACCACCGTAGGCATCGGAGTGGATGCGGTGTCCTCGGCAGTAGTCTGCGGGGTAGGCTCGTTCGCCGGATCGGCGAATACGTTTATGGCCGTCATGGTGAAGAGAGTAGCGGCCGCTATGAAGAATATTTTTGTTTTCATCTGTTGTCTTGTCAGTTTGTCGGTGTGGTTGAAGTGCGGTTGTCCTTGAATTTAAGGATGTTGATGTCGCCGGAGAGTTTATAGTCCTTTCCGTCGGTGCCTTTGGCGCGGATCACATAATAATAAACACCCGGAGGCACAAGTTTTCCTTTGTATTTGCCGTCCCATCCTTGTGATGGATCGGTGAAATGGCACATCAGGAGACCCCACCGGTTGAATATGGAGCAGTCGAAGCTCACGATTGATTTGTATGACACCTTCCACTCGTCGTTTGTTCCTTCGGTGGCGCCGGGAGAGAAGGCGTTGGGGCAGTCGAGGCGCGACTCGCCGATGTATACCGTGTATGTCTCCGAAGTGAAGTCGCATGATCCGCTGTCGTTGCCGGCTACGAATCTCACATATACAGTGCCGTAGTCGCTGAATTCATGCTCAATCTCGTTCTCCTGTATGCGCAGGTCGATAATATCGAATTCCTGATCACGGGAAAACTGCCATTCGTGGAACACCACGGCGTCTGTCACGGCAGCCCTGAAAGTGATCTCAACCGGGCCTGAGCCTCCAAAAGATCCGGCATTCTCCTCGCGCTGTTCGTTGTCGTTCTCGCGTGATGCCTGCTCGGCAGAGGTTGTCACGGCTATGGCCATAGGCTGCACGTATGGCGATACGGCATGCTGCTCCATCCCCCATTTCTGCAGGAAACGGTCGCCGCTGATGGAAAAGAATGTCTCGCAGAGCGGTGAGGCGGTGCGCACTGTGCCGTCGGCGCTCTCAAGCGTCTCAGTCACGGTCTGCTGTTCATACGCTTGTCGTTCCTGGTTGTATTCGAGTGTGGTGTATTCCAGTTTCAGGTCACGGCTAAGGGTCTGCTGCATGCCGTTGATGGAGAAATATGCGATTTTTGGGGCATGGCCGTTGAGTGTCAGGGCCATGCGGTCGCACTCTGTCTGGTCAGGCATTATGTCTATGCTCTCCAGAGTGCACATATGGTCGGCATAGTTGGTGGTCCAGAAATAATATCTGTCGGTGCCATCCTCCACGATGTAGCCCATATCCTTGTCGGCGAGCTGTATATAGCTGTCGGTGCCGTTGCGGTATGATGGCACTTCCTCGGCGTATCCTCCGCCGAGGTTGCTGAAACGGTACCATTTCACGGTCGTGGCAGTGCTTGATGCCGTGTAATGTGCTTGCGTGCCGGCGGTGTTCCAGATCACGAACAGGTCGTCGAGGCCGGTTGAAGCCGCGGGAGAGATCTTTATGGCCTCCTTGTCTGTGGCGCCTCCGGTGAATGTGACCGAGGCCGAAGCTGTGAATGCGGATGAGAAGCACAGGAGCGCGAGCGCTACGATATCCCGTTTACTGAACCCGATGGCATGGGCATATGTGTGTATATATGAAGATTTTCCGGATGTTTTCATTGCGGATCAATTAATCTACAAATATACGAATTATATTTGTTACCCGAAGAGCGCCATATGCTCCATAGACCTCTTTTCCTGTTTTTTTGTATTTCTTAATATTGATGTCTGATATGACAGGGGAAACAATGTGACTTTCCGAACTTTTGATTACATTCGCATATTATAAATAGACAGGGGGAAGCGGGAGTTTCGGTAATTCATAAAAATTAATCGGTAAGTAACTGGTCAAAATTATTTTAATGTTTGTTCGAGAAAAATTTTGTGAAGATTTTTCTTGACGAAGAAGGAGTGTAGCGGGCTACACGACTGATGAGGAGAGGAAAAGATTCCAAAATTTTGCCGAAGAAACATTGAAATAATCTGACCTGTAAATAAAATAATTTTGAACTGTTACTTATGAGACTTGACGGAAGACGGCAGAGCGGTAATGTGGATGACAGACGCGGACGCGCCTCAGGCATCGGAGGCAAAATAGCCGGAGGTGGTATCGTGGGTGTGATTATCGCCTGTGTGATAGCATGGATGTCGGGCGGCAATCCGCTCGAGGTGCTTGTGGGCGGTGGTGGAAACCTGCTTACGTCAGGAAGCGCCACCGGGCAGGAGTATGTGCCGACACAGGAAGAGGAGGAGCTTGCGGTGTTTTCAAAGCAGATACTTGCCGGCACGGAGGATGTGTGGAGCGAGATTTTCCGACAGAACGGTCTGGAATATGTGCCGCCTAAACTTGTGCTTTTCACAGGTTCGGTGCAGAGTGCCTGCGGAGGTGCCACGGCATCGTCGGGGCCGTTCTACTGCTCGGCCGACAATTCGGTTTACCTGGATTTGTCCTTCTTCCGCGACATGCGCAGGAATCTCGGAGCCGACGGTGACTTCGCATATGCCTATGTGATCGCGCATGAGGTGGGCCACCATGTGCAGAACCTGCTCGGCACCCTGGGGAAAGCGCATAATAAAATGGCGCAACTGTCTGAGGCGGAAGCCAATCAGATCAGTGTGCGCCTTGAATTGCAGGCCGATTACTATGCCGGTGTATGGGCATATCACGACAATAAGATGTTTCAGTCGCTCGAACCGGGCGACATAGAGGAGGCTCTTGATGCGGCGTCGAAGATCGGCGATGACTATCTGCAGAAGCGTGCGCAGGGATATGCTGTGCCCGATTCTTTTAATCACGGCACCTCAGCGCAGCGTGAGCGGTGGCTCCGCAAAGGTCTTTCTACCGGCGATCCTTCCGGGGGCGACACATTTTCGCCACCGTACCGGTCATTATAGTGCCACTCTTTTCGGTTTTCAGGAACGGCAGAAAATGTGGAAATATACACGCGAGTATACACTTCCCGATCTCAGATAGAGCTGCACGTCATAATCACCGTATGAGTACTTTTTCGAGATGAATGTGACTTTGTTGTTCTCGATCCGTACCTCAAGTGCGTCGGGATCACCATTGTCGCTGTAGATCTGGTAGTTGTCGTCTATTTTTACATCTTTTTCGAAGATATGCTCGACAGCCTTGTACAGCTGCACTTCCATTGACGCCACTAATTCATTCCATGCGGGAAGATCTGTGTCGGGCTTGCTCTCGGTGTAGATGACTTTTGCGCCGGTATGGTTGCCGTCCTTGTCGTTGATCCACGATTCGGTAAGGAAGTTGTAATATGTGCAGTCTACGGGAATGGCGCGTTGTCCGGCTACCTCGCGTATGTCGTCGGTAATGAATACCTGGTAGTAGTTTCCGGGTGTGACGGCTATCTCGCGGGCCACCTGGGTGAGATTCGGGTTCGCGTCAAGGCTTCCGCGGCTGCCGAGGTCGCTTATGCCGCACTGCGCGGATGTGAAATTATTGGCGTCGTTGATATATACGTCTGATTCGCCG
>CADFRV010000028.1 GCA_902836725.1 Muribaculaceae bacterium | reverse complement strand
CGCTTTTACCGCCTTTTGACACTGTTTTTCACATATACAACACGCATAAAATATGCAATGTCTGTATACACCGGAAATGAAAGAAATCATTTGGAAGACACCGGTTACACCTGTTTTCACAACGGCTACGCAGGCCTATTTGAAAAAAAGACTTACCTTTGCAAAAAAATTCAACAACTGGTAACCCACAAAACCAACACCTACACTTAAATCAAAATAGACCATGAAACGTCTGATGACTCTTTTGTCTGTGGTGTGCATGATTTTATTTTATGCAGCATCACAGGATCTTAAAATTCTATCCATCAACAATAGCCTGATCGACTTCAACAACCAGGCGGAAGTGTTCAACAAAATCGCCGAATCGGAAGGCGTTAACGCCACATGGAGCAAACGGACCCAACTCGGCCGCACGCTTCTGTTCCATTACAACGACCCGATGTCAAAAGCTGTAGTGGCATCCGCCCCCTGGGATGTGATAATACTACAGGAACTTAGTAATCTGCCGCGTGTGAACCAGGAGATATTCATGGAGACAGTGAAATTATGGAAACTGTATATCATGGAAAACTGCCCGAATAAAGAGGTCACAATCATATTACCTATGAACTGGGCGTACTCCACGGAATGGGACAATTACGCAAACGAAAATAAAAAACTTCGCAACAGTTATGAGACTGTAATGCGCGACATTCCGGGCATAAAGATCTGTTATGTCGGACAAGCCTATCAGGATATTTTCGATAAAAAAGGAGCCGAACAAACCGGAGCACTGTTATTTACCGACGACCGTCATCCCACCATGGCTGCCACCTATCTGGCCGCATGCATGGAATATAGCCTGATCACCGGCAAAAAGCCCACCGATATCAAATATGTTCCTGAAGGAGTTACCGCAGAAGATGCACGTTTTCTCCGTGAGATTGCCGCAGAAAACATGAAGTAAGCGCGTCAATATACACCAGACAAAAATCGGTGTGCCACGTGAGGAATATATCCTTCACGGCACACCGACTTTATTTGTATATATAACCGTGCGGAACTACTTTAGCGATCAGTTCCTCCCGGTCTGTTTATTGAATTTAAGTAAGTCATGGAAATTATTACGCATAAAACATACAACAGGCTTTATATTCTCTGCGGCATCCTTTCGTCGCTTTTCGCCCTCATCTTCAGTCGTGTAGCCCGCTACACTCCTTCATATTCGGACAAAAACCGACTGAAAGTATGCTCCCAGACAATATAAAATAATTTTCACGACTTACTTATTTCAGAAGATCAGTAGAACGCTCTATGAATTTGGCAAGCTGCTCACCACGCAGCATGCCGTTAGCCAGAAGCGCAAGATCGATCAGCTGGCCTATCACCGCCTCACCTTTGGCATAATCGGCGGCCAGACGGCTGAGTTCCTCACGGTCTGAATTATTCTCGGCCTGGAGAGTGTCGATCTCCTTCTTTGTCTCCTCAGCATTGGCGTCTGTGCGTTTGCTCTCGGCATCTTTTATCTTGTTATTGTTGGCAGCGATAGCATCCAGAAGAGGTTTCACAAAACCTGACAGCGCACTGTCGGCTGCTGAGGAAACCTTCTTCACGATCGGATTCTCTGTGTTGACGCGCAAAGAATAGCTGTCTGGCATCATGCCATAGAAATTCATACCAGGCTGCAGAGCCGCCATCTCTTTCATACGTCGCATGTACTCGTCCTGGGTGATCACAACAGGCGCGTCTGTGCTCTTCATCGCCTCAAAGCCCACAATGAACTGTGCATTGTCAATCTTCGGGAGCTGGCTCTGAAATACAGAGACAAGTATCTCACGCTGCACATCACTGAGATCCACAGACTTGCGGTCCTCTTTTGCGATAAGGTTGTCGATCACATCGGAATCCACACGCACAAACCGGCTTTTCTCGATCTTCTGTTCGAGCAACCCTACAAAATGGCTGTCAAGCTGTCCGTCCATCACAAGCACACTGTAACCGCGGTCTGTAGCAGCTTTTATGTAGTTGTACTGCGCAGTAGGATCGGTAGTATACAGGAACACTATATTTCCCTCTTTGTCAGTCTGGGTGGGAGCGATCAGCTCCTTGTATTCTTCGATGGTGAAATATTTGCCGTCTGTATCTCGCAGCAGATCGAACTTCATTGCCGCATCACGGAATTTCTCATCCGTAAGCATGCCGTATTCGATGAAAATCTTGATATCGTCCCATTTTTGCTCGAACTCCTTGCGGTCTGCCTTGAAGAGTTCTTCCAGACGTGCCGAAACCTTTTTGGTTATATAACCCGAGATCTTCTTAACTGCACTGTCGCTCTGCAGATAAGAACGCGATACATTCAACGGAATATCAGGAGAGTCTATCACACCCTGCAGGAGCATCATGAACTCAGGCACGACACCCTCTACAGAATCAGTCACATAAACCTGATTGCAATACAGCTGTATCCTGTTGCGGGTCACATCGATATTGTTCTTGATCTTGGGGAAGAACAATATGCCGGTAAGGTTGAACGGATAGTCCACGTTCAGGTGTATCCAGAACAGAGGATCATCCTGACCGGGATAAAGCTCATGATAGAAAGCCTTGTAATCCTTTTCAGTCAGATCAGCAGGTTTCTTTGTCCATGCCGGCTCGGTAATGTTCACTATATTGGGACGGTCGGTATCTACCATAGCTCCGTCTTTCCATTCCTGCTCCTTTCCGAAAACAACAGGAAGCGGAAGGAAACGGCAATATTTTTTGAGAAGTGCCTCTACGCGGGCGCGTTCAAGAAACTCCTTGTTCTCGTCATCGATATAAAGCACGATATCCGTACCGCGCTCCTTCTTGTCGGAAGCCTCCATTGAGAACTCCGGCGAACCGTCGCATTCCCAGCGCACAGCCTCGGCGCCTTCTTTGTATGACAGCGAATTGATCACCACCTTTTTGGCCACCATGAACGCCGAATAGAATCCGAGGCCGAAATGTCCTATGATCGCATTGGCGTCATTCTTATATTTCTCCAGAAACTCTTCAGCTCCGGAAAAAGCTATCTGGTTGATATATTTTTCTATATCATCCGCAGTCATGCCTATACCGCGGTCGCTGACAGTGAGAGTACCTGCTTCCTTGTCGACAGACACGCTCACCTGCAGGTCACCCAACTCACCTTTGAAATCGCCGAACGACGAGAGGGTACGCAGTTTCTGGGTAGCGTCTATAGCGTTTGACACAAGCTCACGGAGAAAAATCTCATGGTCGCTGTAAAGAAACTTCTTGATCACCGGGAAAATATTCTCGGTAGTCACTCCTATTGTTCCAGTCTTTGCCATTATATATCTATGTTTTAGTTTTCCTTTATTTATAACAATGTGCAAAAAAAATGCCAAACTCAAAGCCTGGCATTTTTTCATAAAGTATCTTAAATTGTGACATAACGGCTGTAGGCAAGCCGTCAGTACCGACTATTCTGCCGCACCATCCGAAGCCGGATGTTTCACGGCAGTGACAATCTTGTCAGTCTCTTTGTCATAATCTACCGAAATAGTGTCACCTGCGGTCAGCTCTGAATTTATTATCAGCTCTGCCAGAGGATCCTCAAGATATTTCTGTATGGCACGTTTGAGCGGGCGGGCGCCATACTGCTGGTCATACCCCTTGGTAGCGATATAATCTTTTGCATTGTCTGAAATCTCGAACTTGTATCCGAGCTTCTCCATACGGTCAAGAAATCCGCGCAACTCGATGCCGATAATCTTGAATATCGCCTCTTTGTCAAGAGAGTCAAACATCACTATATCGTCGATACGGTTCAGGAATTCCGGAGCGAAAGCCTTGTTGAGAGCTTTCTGTATAACTCCGTGGGAATAATCCTTCTCGCTCGAATGTGTCGCAAAACCTACACCCGTGCCAAAATCTTTCAGCTGGCGGGTACCGATATTGGATGTCATGATGATCAGCGTGTTCTTGAAGTCAATCCGGCGTCCGAGGCTGTCTGTAAGGCGTCCTTCGTCAAGCACCTGGAGCAACAGGTTGAACACATCGGGATGCGCTTTCTCAATCTCGTCAAGAAGCACAACGGAATACGGGCGACGGCGCACCTTCTCAGTCAGCTGTCCCCCCTCCTCATATCCTACGTATCCCGGAGGCGCACCCACGAGACGGCTTACCGTGAATTTCTCCATGTATTCGCTCATATCCACTCGTATCAGCGTATCGGCCGAATCAAACAGATACTCCGCGAGTTTCTTTGCGAGATGGGTCTTGCCAACTCCGGTAGGCCCCAGGAACATGAATGTGCCGATAGGCTTGTTCGGATCCTTAAGCCCGACACGATTGCGCTGTATCGCCTTTACAATCTTGTCAATAGCCTTGTCCTGCCCGATAATGTCAGATTTCAGTTTCGGAGCCATGGCACGCAGGCGGCTCCCCTCGGCCTGGGCAATGCGCTGCACCGGCACACCGGTCATCATCGCCACCACCTCTGCCACTTTGTCTTCATCAACCGTCACACGGTTCTGCTGGAGCTGTTTTTCCCACTGCTCGTTGGCCTGGGCCAGACGGCTCTTGAGACTTTGTTCCTTGTCGCGGAAAGAAGCCGCCTTCTCAAAATCCTGGCTCTGCGCGGCTGACAATTTGGCGGCGCCGGCTTCTATGATCTCCTGCTCCAGGCGCTCTATTTCCTCAGGCACGACTATATTGGTGATATGGGCGCGTGAACCGGCCTCATCAAGCGCGTCTATAGCCTTGTCGGGGAAATTGCGGTCGCTGAGATAGCGTTCCGTCAGACTCACACAGGCTTTCAGAGCCTCGTCGGTATAATTCACATTGTGGTGATCCTGATACTTCTCCTTGATATTGTTGAGTATCTGCAAAGTCTCTTCAGGAGTGGTAGGCTCCACCATAACCTTCTGAAAACGACGCTCAAGGGCACCGTCCTTCTCGATATTTTTCCGATATTCATCGAGAGTGGTGGCACCGATGCACTGTATTTCCCCGCGGGCAAGCGCAGGCTTGAGAAGATTGGCGGCATCCATCGTGCCGGCTGCATTTCCGGCACCCACGATCGTATGGAGTTCGTCTATAAACAATATCACATCGGGATTTTTCGACAGCTCTGTAAGGATGCTTTTCACACGCTCCTCAAACTGGCCGCGGTATTTTGTACCTGCCACCAGAGAGGCCATGTCAAGCGATACCACACGTTTGTCAAACAGGATGCGCGACACCTTGCGCTGCACTATTCGGAGTGCAAGACCTTCCACAATGGCCGACTTGCCCACACCCGGCTCGCCGATGAGCACCGGATTGTTTTTCTTGCGGCGGCTCAGGATCTGGGCCAGACGCTCTATCTCCTGCTCACGACCCACGACAGGATCCAGACGGCCGTCTTCGGCGGCACGGGTGATATCGTTGCCGAATTTGTCAAGTGTAGGAGTGTCATTGCCACCACGTCCACGCGCGCCCTCTTTTGACTGCGCGTCAGACTTATCCCTGTTCTGGGAACTGCCGCGCGGACTATCATCCTCATCTTCGTCATCCTCATCGGTCGCACCGAATCCGGCCTGCGGAGTATCCTTGACATTTGAAATGAGACGAAGCACCGACTGATAGTCTATGCCGGCCTGACGGAACGGCACTATAAAATCCATATGCTGTATTTCAGGATTATGCAGCAAAGCAAGCAGAAGATGCTCCGTATCCACAGTCTCGCTTTTAAGCATGCGGGCTTCCAGCACCGACAGTTTTACCAGACGGTTGCTGAGATCGCTTGCCACCACTTCCCCACCGAGGGGAGCCGTTGCGTCGTAAAGCGAGTCATCAAGCTGTGTGCGCAACTGATAGACCGAGACATTCCTGGAAGCTCTCTCAAGCAGCGAGAACACCCGCGACCCTGTATCCGCCAGCAAGGCAAGGAACAGGTGCTCCGGAGTGATTATGCTATTGTTGTGGCGGATAGCCTCTTTACGGCTATTCTCCAGAACAAGTTTTACTTCATTTGAGAAATTGATTTCCATTCTTTACCTTTCTTCTATTATGAAACCATCTTTATAGCCATCTCCATATAATTCATACAGCCTGATTTAACACTATTTATATACTGTATGTAATTAACAACAATTCTAACGGGAGAAAAGCTCAACCAAGAAGCCAAAATCAACCGCAGGAATATATTTCGAGGCTAATAAGGAAAACCACACGGCTTACCGGAAAGAGAAAGCGTGCACTTCACCAATACATATAACGGCAAATATTATGCCAAACTTACACTGTCTTCTGATTTTATAATCACAAAAATAATTAAAGTGCGCGCTTATGCTCTTACAGAGGCAAAATCGACTGCAAAAATAGCAATTGTTTTTAAGAAAATCCGTATCTTTGTACAATATTTGCAGGTCTGTACAAGGGCCGCCAGCGGAATATGGCCAAATGCATATGCATTCCCTGCCGTACCCGGAATCACTTTGATTAACCAAGAACATAATAACAGATGTTGGAAGAAGATCGTATTATTAAGATCAACATTGAAAACGAGATGAAATCGGCATACATAGACTATTCTATGTCCGTGATCGTCTCACGAGCCCTGCCTGATGTGCGCGACGGGCTCAAGCCCGTGCATCGCAGAGTGCTTTACGGCATGAACGAGATGGGCAACACCTCAGACAAACCAACCAGAAAATCAGCCAAAGCTGTCGGTGAGGTTATGGGTAAATACCATCCCCATGGCGACGGCTCCATATACGGCACAATCGTGCGCATGGCGCAGCCATGGGCTATGAGGGAATGTCTCGTCGAGGGACAAGGCAACTTCGGATCTATCGACGGCGACGGTCCCGCGGCAATGCGATACACCGAGATCAGGCTGCAGAAAATAGGAGAAGAGATGCTTCGCGACATCGACTCCGACTCAGTCGATTTCCAGCCCAATTATGACAACTCCGACAAAGAGCCCACCGTACTCCCTACGCGTATACCTAATCTTCTTGTCAACGGAGCATCCGGCATCGCGGTAGGCATGGCCACAAACATGCCTACACACAATCTTGCCGAATCCATCAATGCATGCGTGGCCCTTATCGATAATCCGGAGATCACCGTGCCGGAACTGATGAAATTCATCCCGGCGCCTGACTTCCCCACCGGAGGCACCATCTGCGGATACAACGGTGTGAAAGAGGCATACGAAACAGGCCGCGGCCGCATTGTGATCCGCGCCAAAGCCGAGATCGAGACTGAGAAAGAGCACGAGCAGATCATCGTCACAGAAATACCATACGGCGTCAACAAAGCCGAGCTGATCAAATACATCGCCACCCTTGTAACCGACAAGAAGATCGACGGCATCGCCGACCTGAACGACGAGAGCAGCAGCGAGGGCATGCGCATCGTGATCAAACTCAAACAGAACGCCAACTCAAATGTGGTGCTCAACACGCTCTACAAAATGACGCCGCTGCAATCTGCATTCAGCGTCAACAACGTGGCATTGGTGAACGGCCGTCCGCGCCTGCTCAACCTCAAACAGATCATCGAGGCATTCGTGGCACACCGCCATGATGTCGTCACACGTCGCACCAGATTCGAGTTACGTAAGGCACAGGAACGCGCGCATATACTCGAAGGCCTGATCATTGCATCCGACCACATCGAGGAAGTCATTGCCATCATCCGTGGCGCAAAGTCCACCGAAGAAGCGAAATCAACCCTCATGGAACGATTCGGCCTCTCCGACGCACAGACACAGGCTATCGTGAACATGCGCCTCGGTCAGCTCACCGGACTGGAACAGGACAAACTCCGCGCCAACTACGACGACATACTCCGCGTTATCGCCGGTCTCGAAGAGATTCTCAATAACGAGGATGTATGCCGCGAGCTCATCAAGAAAGAACTTATTGAAATACGCGACACATACGGCTCGCCCCGCCTCACAGATATCGACGTATATGCAGGCGACTTCAATGCCGAGGATTTCTATGCCGACGACGAGATGATCATCACCATCTCGCACATGGGATATATCAAGCGTACTCCCCTCTCGGAATTCCGCGCCCAGAACCGTGGAGGTGTAGGCTCAAGAGGCAGCAACACCCGCGACGAGGATTTCATCGAATATATCTATCCGGCATCCATGCACTCCAATATCCTGTTCTTCACACAGCGTGGCATGGTGTACAAGATGAAAGTATATGAGATACCCGAAGGTGCGAAGAACACCAAAGGACGCGCCATACAGAACCTGCTCAATATAGAGCCGGGCGACGCAGTAAACGCTTTCATCCGCTGCAAGAATCTCGACGACGCCGAATTCACATCGCGCCACAACCTCGTCTTCGCCACCAAAAACGGTATTATCAAAAAAACACCGCTTTCCGAATATGCCAAAGTGAACATTAAGGGCAAGAAAGCCATTCTTATCCGTGAAGGAGACCAGGTAATCGGAGTGGAACTCACCGACGGAACAGCAGAAATACTTCTGGCAAACCGCAACGGACGTGCGATCCGTTTCAACGAAAGCACAGTCCGTCAGATGGGACGCGTATCCACAGGTGTGCGCGGCATGCGCATCGACGAGGACGGCACCGACGAAGTAGTAGGCATGATCTGCATGCACCCCGACGATAACAAGAACGTGATGGTAATCTCCGAGAACGGATTCGGCAAACGCTCCCTTCTCGACGGATACCGCATCACCAACCGCGGCGGCAAAGGTGTAAAGACTATGAACATCACCGATAAAACCGGTGCTGTGGTCGCCATAAAGAGTGTCGACGACGAAAACGACCTCGTCATAATCAACCGCTCCGGCATAACACTCCGTATGCGTGTGGCCGATATCCGCGTCATGGGAAGAAACACCCAGGGCGTAAGGGTGATCAACCTCGAGAAACGCGGAGACGAGATCGCATCTGTATGCTGCGTGGACACCGATCCGGAGGAAGAAGCTGTAGAAGCGCCGGAAAATCCGGAAGAACTCGCGCCCGCACCGGCAGACGATGAAATCATTGATGCGGACGACACCGCAGACGATGATTTCGAGGCTGAGGAATCAGATGGAAATGCCGACGAATAAAACAGCGCGACGCAACAAATTCTAAAATACAACTAACCAACAACCTTTTTTCATATGAAAAAAATAACTGTCATCTTAGGTCTAAGCCTTCTTACTTCGACAGCCGCTTTCGCACAGAAATCGCTCGTGAAAGAGGTAGAACGTGAAGTAAAATCCAATCCCGCATCATATTATGATGCAGTAAACAAAATAAGGCCGGCTTTTACCAACGAGGAAACCGCTAAAGACGCATACACCTACTTCGTGCCCGGAAAAGCTGCCTTCAATTATTACGACGACCGCAGCATCCGCGCCCAGATGGGACAGGATGTAAAGAAAGAGCTCATCGGCCGCGCCATGCTTGAAGGCTACGACTATCTCACGAAAGCCCTCCCTCTCGATACCGTTGTCGACGCCAAGGGAAAAGTTAAGACAAAATACTCCAAAGACATTGTAAAACTCGTTTCGAGCCACTACAACGACTTCAACAATGCCGCGCTTCTCCTGTGGGAAAAAGAAGATTACGGTAATGCCGTAAAATGCTGGGAGCTTTATGTATCACTCCCCTCAAACCCCACATTTGCATCAAGCATCAAGGCTCCTGCCGATTCCATCATGGGAGAGATCTATTACAACATGGGTATCGGCAATTCACTTACCCAGAACAACGAAGCTGCCCTCAAGTCATTCAAGACAGCCATCGCAAAGGGTTACACCGAGAAGAATGCCTATGATTATGCCATCGCGGCCGCATCACAGATGAACAATCCTGCCGAAATGGCAGAAGTGGCCGAACAGGCATATGCCCTTTATGGCAAAGAGGATAGCCGCTATATCGGTTTCATGATCAACAACCTCATTGACAAAAAAGAGTATGCTAAAGCAAATGCGTTGATCGACAAATACATCGCCGAGGATCCCAACAACGCGCAGCTCTATTTCGTGAAAGGCGTGGTATGCGACGCAGAAGGCAATGCCGCAGCATCAATGGAAGCATACAAGCAGGCCATGACACTTGACGACAAGAATGCGAACGCACTCATGCAGTACGGATACAAGCTGTACCAGAAAGCATGCGACATGGACCAGAACGAAAGTGCCAACATGACCAACTCGCAGTACAACGACTTCCGTAACACCAAAGTCCATCCCCTTCTTCGCGAGGCTGCCGGCTATCTCGAAAAAGCATACGAACTTGACGAAAACATGTCTGACGCACGCTCGGTTCTCCGCAGCATCTACTACAACCTCAACGACGAGGAAAACCTCAAGCGCGTTGAAAACATGTAATCCATAGCATCCGTCGCCGAATACAGACGGTTGCATAACACTCGATAAAAGAAAATGCGCTGTGCCGGACACCGATTTCCGACACAGCGCATTTCCTGTTCAGTGTATTACAACGGAACCAACGGCCATAAGACCGTAGACGCCTTCATTTCCTTTTTACAAATACGGAGATCACCACAATAATCCCCAGTATCCAGGGGTAATAAAGATACATCCATGGGGCGGCAGGGCTTATTCCCGCCAGTGCCGTGGCAAGCAAAGTCTGCGCCCCATAAGGGATAATGCATTGCACGACGCATGCTCCCGTATCAAGCAGAGAGGCTCTTTTGCGGGGGGCCACCCCATACTGCTCGCCTATCTCGCGGCTTATGCCCCCCACTGTAATGATAGCTACGGTATTGTTTGCCGTACAGAGGTTTACAATACCCACAAGAAGCGCTATCGCTCCCTGGGCGCCACGGCTCCCCTTTATGTGACGCGTGAAAAAGCCCAATATGAAATCAATCCCCCCACATTCTTTCACCACTCCCAGCATACCGGCAGCCATCAGGGTTATTATTATCAGATTTCCCATAAAATCTATGCCGCTCCCCATCATGGTCATGGTATCCATCACATCTATGCCCCGTGTCCACGCGATAGCCAATGTCAGCGTTATGCCGCAGCACAATACCACCGAGACATTCACTCCCGCCAATGCCATCGCGATTATCAGCATATAAGGAAGCATAAGCAGCCAGTCGGTCGCAGACGATACCATTACAGCCTCAGAAGTGATCCCCATTCCGGAAAAAGCATAAATACACAGCGTCAGGGCAGCGGCAGGCACAACAAGCCATACATTAGCTTTGAACTTGGCCTGCATGTCGCATCCCTGGGTGCGGGTAGCGGCGATTGTGGTATCCGATATGAACGAAAGATTATCGCCGAAAAAGGCGCCTGACAGTACCACTGCCACCATATAAGGAAGATCCGTACCGGAATTCTGCGCCATCTCCACAGCCAGAGGCGTAAGAGCCACAACAGTTCCCACGCTGGTACCTATGGCCATAGATATAATACATGCGGCAAGGAACACCGCCGGCACTATATACCGGGCGGGAAAAACACTCAGAACACCTGCGACAGTGGCATCTACAGAGCCTATCCCTTTGGCAAGCGCGGCAAAAGCGCCGGCAAGCACAAAAATCCATATCATATACAGAATATTGGCATTTCCTGCCGAATGCGAATAGACCTCCATGCGGTCACTCAACTTTCTGCCTCGCAATATCACTATCGACCAGACAGATGCCGTCAGCATGGCGACAGCTATAGGCATTTTATAGAAATCACCTATTATAAGCGAGACCACAAGATACATTACCAGGAAAAGCACTATCGGCGAAAGAGAGAGTAACCCTTTTTTCACACCGACAGTCACAGAGTAATCAGACATATAAACAACGGATAGATGAAAAATACTGACAGCAGACAGTGATCTGCATATAAAAACTCTGCAAAGTTCGCAATAATCCTCTAACTACGCAATAGACGCTTGTATACACAAAAAATGGTATGCCGTCATAAAGTCCGACATACCATTCCGGTCATATTATATAAGCCCTTCTAAGTGAAAAGAAATTTATTTTGTCCGGTACTGAGGCAAAAGCGGTACCGGGAATTTGGAAAACAGTGTGGTGACCGCCTCACTTATCCCTTTCAGTTCCTGATACCCGTTTCCTCCTCCATTGAGGATAGTTGCTACAGAAGCCGAGTATAGCGGCACTTTGGTATCTATGTTCACAAGATCCATAGTAAGCACTCCCTCCTTGTAAATTCCGGTGATTACCTGCGCATTAGAGTAATACGACGGATTCCAGTACGGACCATAGTTATATCGCGGCCACATGTAGTAGGGATAATACGGACCGTTGTAGGGGAAATAACCTCCGGGGGGCATAAGCGGTTCGGTCTGGATCTCTCTGTGCGTTGTCACGGCGATATTCACCAACAGAGGCGAGACCGCACTCTCCGTGAACCCGCGCATAAGCATCTCCTGACGGATAGCCGCCGCTATGTTGTAATATGTCACCATCTCCATGCCCGGGGGAAGCTTGCCCATATCGGGAGTAACAATCCTGAATGTACTGTACTGGCTCAGATCAGCGTCATTGTACACTTCGCTGTTGACCAGCTGATAGGGTGAACATGCCGACAGCAGCCACAGAAGCCCTATAAGTGTAAGAAACTTTTTCATACGCATAAGTTAAAACGTTATATACCATAGAAGAATATCCTTATTCCTCTCTGTATAACGTTTGGCGGTTCGTTAAAGTTCCTGCAGGATCAATCTATACCGAAACAGCGGTGTATGGCGCGGCGTATACGCTCGGCATCCGGCAAATCTGTCTTGAGAATTGAAAGTATGGTCTGCACATAGGCTTCCTTGCTGCCAGACAGTCCACACAGTGTACTCACATTGGAACGTGGCACCATTGATTTCTGGTTATATACTTTCAGAATCGACGCATAATCCTCATTTGCGGCATATGACGAGAATTCACGGCAGAATTTTTCATACAGACCTCTCGGATTGATTTCTTTCACAAGAGAATTCATATGCTCCTCAAGGGCATTGATGTTGGTAAAACGTCCGTCGACACGATACTCCACGGTTCGCTTCACCCTGTGGCGGGTATGCAGAAGCGCCTGCTGACGCAGATCATGCCGGAACAGTTTCACCACCGCTTCTTTCACTACATGGAAAACTTTATGCGGATCTCTGCCTCCAAAATGGGCGACTGCCTTTACCACATCCTCGAGCATGAGGATATTCTCTATCTCGGCTACTTCCGGAACGAAGATGTTTTTGCCGCGGAGATATTTCACCTCCTGCTCGTCACGTCTGTCGCGGTCCACTATACCGAAACTCTCAAGATGGTGAAAAGCCTTGAGGTCATTGAAAGCCCTGGTTGCCTCTATCACTTTGTTGCAGCTTCCGAGTGCCTTTACGGAATGCTCCTTGAAAATAAGCGGATACAGCTTGGCGTCGATAGAATGTGTGGCATCACCCTCGATGAACATGACCGGACGACGGGCACCGATCAGAGCCATATACACCTCTTCCGACAGACCGGCCTCAGGAGGTAGTATATCATAGTCCCAGGTGTTGGTATCAGGATTGTATGACCTCACCCAGACAATGACGTTTTCAGAACGGGACGCGGCGAAATCCACATCATGCGTCGTATACACAAACCTGCAGTCAGGGCGCATACCCTCGATCGTATCCCATAGTCTGCGCAGCAGCGAGCTGTGGAGGAACATACCCGGATTATCCACAAATACAGTGCCGTTGACCGGCGCGAAAAGGACAGACCCGAAATAAAACAGCACGGCTTTCTCCCCATGCGACAACCGTTTCTGTGAATAGGCTTGGGCATCTCCGTCACGCGAGAAGAGGAGACCGCCCCCTTCGCGCAACACATGATTGTCCGGGAATACTTCCTGCCACCGCTTTATGACGGCATCAAGGCGCGACTCGGGGAAAACAGCATCCTCTCCACGCGCCACAGCCACTTTATATGCCACCAGTTTTTCCATCTCCTCGTTGAGAAGAAGTGTCATAAGGCGCTCGAACATCGTAAGCGCGTCCCTATGAAGAAAAGTCGGCGAAGAGAGCGCCTTGTTATAAATCAATGGATCCTCCCTGCGTCTGGTTGCGTCCGATTTCACTCAAAGCCTCAAGAGCGGAAATACGGAATACGGAATTTCCCAGTTTGTCCTGCAGATATTCCGTAAAACGGGTTTTGCCGCTTCCATTGGCCCCGATAACAGTAACTTGCCTGACATCCTCAGGCAGTTCTATACCTGTTCCGTCAGATTTTGGAGGAAGAAGAAATTTCATGGCATAAGTAAGTCATGGAAATTATTTTAAATTAGAGAGATCCAGACAAAACCGGTTGTCAATCAAGGGAACGGCTCGTAAGACCTCCATAGTTCTCAATACGACGGTCACGCAGGAAAGGCCACCACCGGCGCACCTGCTCCGAACGGGTCATGTCTACATCGATCACAGCCTCAGTCTCGCAGTCATCAGAAGCTTCAAACACAAACTCTCCCTGCGGACCGGCTACAAACGAATTGCCCCAGAAGGTAATACCGTTCGTACATCCCGATGGATCAGTCTCATGCCCTACACGGTTCACGGCCACTACAGGGAGTCCGTTGGCTATAGCATGTCCTCTCTGTACCGTAATCCATGCCTGACGCTGACGCTCCTTTTCCTCAGGAGTGTCAGACGATTCCCAGCCTATCGCCGTGGGATATATGAGAATTTCAGCACCCTTTAAGGCCATAAGACGGGCTGCTTCGGGATACCACTGGTCCCAGCATACAAGCACACCCAAACGGCCGACAGATGTATCTATCGGCTGAAAGCCAAGGTCTCCCGGCGTGAAATAGAATTTCTCGTAATATGCAGGGTCGTCGGGAATATGCATTTTCCGGTATTTTCCGGCAATTGAGCCATCTGCATCGAAAACCACGGCAGTATTGTGATAGAGCCCGGGGGCACGCTTTTCATACAG
>CADFRV010000027.1 GCA_902836725.1 Muribaculaceae bacterium | reverse complement strand
GGAGGATCTTGCCGGTACCTTCGACGGGCAGTCGGGGACTGTGAATCTTTTCTGGTCTGCTCCCGACATGACAGCAGCACCGCGTGTGACCGACGATTTCGAGAATTACAATCCCTTCCTGATCTCCGGTTTCGGCGACTGGATGACAGTGGACGTGGACAACCAGTCTACCATATATTTCCAGAATGTACCCCTCTGGCCCAACTGCACCATGCCGCAGGCGTTTATAGTGTTCAATCCGAAGAAAGCCGGTCTTGATCCCGACAATAACCCGGATGACGGCATGTTCGAGACATATAGTGGCGACCAGATGCTGATCTCGTTCGCTTCCTCAGCTCCCAACAACGATGACTGGCTCATCTCACCACGTCTGAGCGGCAACGCACAGGATATTTCGTTCATGATCTGCAGCCTTACCACCTATTCCGGTCCCGAAACATATGAGTTTTATGTATGCGACGGCGATTTCCGCGAGAGCATCTCAGATTTCAGACTGCTTCCGGATGTAGGCGGTGAAGTCGGAGAGGCGTGGGAGAAGGTAACAGTCAGCCTGCCCGAAGGTGTGCGCTATTTCGCTATACGCTGCACATCGGCCGACAAATGGGGCCTCTGCATCGATGACGTCACCTATACTCCCGCCGCAGCCGAAAATCTCGAACTCCGCGGCTACGACGTATACTGCAACGGAACCAAGCTGAATGATGCTCCTTTGACCGAGACCTCTTTCACACACACGGGCGTCGATGCTTCGAAGCAGTACAGCTATAATGTGGTCTGCGTATATGATCTTGGCCGCTCGAACCCGTCGAACGAGTTCGTGGCAGGCAGCGGAGGCATCGCGTCTGTTGACGGCGACAATGTCACAGTACGCACCCTCCCCGGCGAGATCGTGATTTCCGGAGCCGCCGGCGAGGAATATTCGGTAGCCAATGTGGCGGGTGTAGTGTCGGAAGCCGGCAACGCGGCGGCCGAGCAGCATGTTTCAGTCGCTTCCGGCTTCTACATCGTGAGCGTGGGCAACCGTACGTATAAGCTCCATGTAAAATAAATTAAGCGACCGGTTGAAATTATCAGCCCTGATTTCGACCGGCCGCTGATAAAATCCTTATTGTAAATCAGATAATTACTTATGGAATTAAGACAGATATTCGCGGCGATGGCCATAGCCTCCTCTCTGGGAGCCGCCGCAGTAGAGACAGTGACAGTCACAGAGGCGGGACAGCTCGCGGGCGCAATCACGGAGGAACTGAAATACACAGTGGCCGAGCTGAAAGTCTCAGGCCCGATCAACGGTGAGGATATAGGATTTCTCCGCGAGATGGCCGGTGTGGCGCTTGACGACTATGATACCCCCACAGAGGGAGTTCTTGTGAGCCTTGACCTTTCCGATGCCACGATAGTTGCCGGCGGCAAGTACCTGACAAAAAAATATGAGGTAGGTACGGCCAAAGACAACACCATCGGCGAGAACATGTGGCGTAACGCCAAGCTGACCCAGATCGTGCTCCCGACGACAACAACCACCATCGGCGCTACCGCATTTCTGGGTTCGGCACTGACTTCAATGAGTGTTCCCGAAGGGGTAACCAGTATCGGCGGCATGTGTTTTACCAACTGTTCGGCTCTCGCATCCATAGATCTGGCGCCGTCGGTAACCTCCATCGGTTCCAACTGCTTTGAGAACTGCAAGGAGCTGACATATGTCAAACTCTCTGAGATCACCACACTTCAGGACAATACTTTTTCGGGATGCGACAAGCTGACGGAAATCGACCTTCCGGCTACTGTCACCACCATGGGTTATTCAACCCCGCTCCCATCTGTTCTTGAGATTCTCCGCATACAGGCTACCACACCTCCCGCGGCAACGGCCGAGAGCCGTTGGGGCGGATCGTTCCGCAACATTGACAAAGACAAATGTGTGGTGTATGTCCCTGCCGGAAAAATCGATGCGTACAAAAAAGCCGAAGGATGGAATGAGTTTAAAAATTTCCAGGAGATAGTGGAGCATGAGATCCGCACCGAGATCGATGCAACCCTCACTGTGGCCGGCACTCTCGGTGAATATGTGACCGAAGATGATATTGCGACAGTCAAAAAACTGAAAATATCAGGGCCGGTGAATGGTACAGACCTCCGTCTGATACGTGCAATGGCCGGTAAGGACGAGCGTTGGAACGACACCGACGGTGTTCTGACAGATATCGACATGACAGACGCCGTGATGGTGGAGGGTGGCGACAACATATGTGTCCCGCTCGGAATGGAGACAACTCCCAACCCAGTGTGGATAGTGGCACGTGCCGATGCGCTTCCTGAAGAACTGTTCTCACATACGACAATTGAAACAGTAAAACTGCCCCTTTCACTCAAGATGATCTATTCATCTTTCTCTGACGCCACACATCTTGGCGGCCATATCGTTGTTCCGGAAGGGGTGGAGGTTCTCGGTGAATGGGCTTTCTCCAACACCCGCATAACCGGCATCACTCTCCCGTCCACATTGCATAATATTGAGGGAAGTCCATACGGATTCAACAATCTCGCTATATGCGCGCATGCATTCCAGAACTGTGAGAGCCTGACATCCATCGAGCTGCCGGCAGGTGTAACAATAATCAAGGATTCCACTTTCGAGGGATGTGCGAGCCTTACCGAGTTCCATCTTCCTGTAACTGTAGAGAAGCTTTGCAACCGTGCGTTCGCAGGCTCGGGTATCAGGGATTTCTATGTGGAGACGGTAGAGCCTGTGAAGGCGGAATACAAGACTTTCGACGGCTTCGATGTTGAGACCTGTATTCTCCATGTGCCTGCACATTCCGCCGCCAATTACCGCGCCGCGGCTGAATGGTGTGACTTCGTGAATATCGTGGAAGGGGAAGCTACTGCCGCAGAGCTTATCCTTACAACTGCCGCAGACGATTTCTCCGGTGTGACTGTGACGGTTGACGACAAGGCAGTAGAGCTTGCGGGTACATCCGTTAGCCTGGAGGCTGAAGTCGGCTCTGTAGTGGTTATCTCACCCGCTGACTTTGCCGTGATCTCTTCCGTGACTGCCGAGGGGGCTGCGGTAGAAAGTCTTGAGGATGGCAGTTTCCGCGTTGTCATCACTTCCGAAGAGGCTTCGGTAGGCATAGACTGGATTACCGCTACCGTAAAAGTGGCCACGTTGCCGAGCTACAGCGACGGTGTTGTCACCGGACATCTGCTCCTGAGCTATGACGGTGTTACAGCCGAGAGCATCAGCCTGCCACTTGGCGCAACTCTCACTTTTGTGGCTGAGGCTGAGGAAGGATATAAATTTGACCATGTGACCCGTGTTACCGACGGTTCGGATGACAGCATCAGCGCCGGCGACAGCTACACCGCCGTGCGTGCCGACATGGACGAGGAGGTTCTGTTCAAGGCCGTTTTCACCAAAATTGAATCAGGCATATCTTCTGTCGTAGCTGACCTCGAGGCTGATACCGCGGTCAGCGTAATGACACCGGCCGGAGTATGCGTTATGACCGCAACTGCCTCAACGCTTGATCTGGGCGGTCTGCCCGCCGGCATATATATCGTGACCGGAGGTGGCAAAACCGTCAAGGTTGTCCGTTGATCCAATTTGAGATTTCCCGCCGGGAGCGGATGCTTTCAGTTCCGTTTCCGGCGGTATATAAAAACAGCACATATCAGGCGCATTTGCCTGCATATGTGCTGTTTGTTTATGGCACTGTCCGTTCACGGACTGTAATATTTTATTTTCTGACTTTGTCGGGGTTTTTGGCAATGAATTCCTTCCATGATTTTGGTCCGGCGGAAGGAATGGGACGCGAGGTCTCGTAGAAATGGCAGAGTGCGGCGGCGAGCGCGTCTGTGGCGTCAAGTTCGGGTAGAAGCTGCTCGCGGGGGATGTTCAGAATGCGGCGCAACATTTCCTGCACCTGCTCTTTTGACGCGGCTCCGTTGCCCGTAATGGCCATCTTGATTTTTCGTGGCTCATATTCCGTTATGGGGACATCATGGGTGAGGGCGGCCGCCATGGCCACTCCCTGCGCGCGTCCGAGTTTCAGCATCGATTGCACGTTTTTGCCGAAGAACGGTGCCTCTATGGCCATTTCGTCGGGGAGATACTGGTTTATGAGGCTCTGCACGCCGTCGAAAATGCGGCGCAGACGCAGGTAGTGTGTCTCGAATTTGTTGAGTTTTATGACCCCCATCGCGAGCATGGAGGGGCGTTTGCCCATCACCCGCAGTATGCCGTATCCCATCACGTTGGTGCCCGGGTCAATGCCGATGATTATGCGCTCGGCGTCGGTAGATATAGCTGGCATCTGTCAGAGATCGAGAACTTCCATGTATGTGGTGAAGTGCAGTGCCAGGTTGGGCCAGCGTGCCGAAAGGTCATCTTTCAGAAGGGCGGCTGTCTCGTCGTGCCACCGTTCAGCGGCATCCTTGTCTTCCGCTGTCATCTGTACGGCAATGCTTTCCGTTTCCGGTTCGAGGCGGGTGAGCACCCGCGCTATGGTCGGTTCGCCGAAGATTTCCGATGCTTTTACCGAAGGGATGTACACGGTGCGCACCCAGTGAAGGAAATCCGGTTCTATCGAGGTGTGTACCACAAACGTGGTATTGAGTATTGTTTTCATTATATCTGTAAGGTGGATATTGTGGTGGGTTTACTGCTTGCGTGCGTGACGGCGCAAGGCTCTCCACATGAATTTGAAATGTCTCAGGACTGTGGGAACGGTGCCGTAGTAATAACACATGATGCGGAACCGCTCCATGAGCGATTTGCGGTGGTTGCTTGTGGTAGCGCCTTCGTTGAGATAGTCCACCATCACCTCTGGAAACAGCACATTGTTCCGAGAGTGCTGAAGCACGCGGATGCACCAGTCGTAGTCGGCCGAGAAGCGGTATCTGAGATCATACTGGTCAGTAAGTCGCCGCAGGGCCACGAATGCCTGGTGGCATACGAGCATGCCGTCGGCGAAACTTTCGTAGGTGAGTGTCTCGGGGGCGGTGAGATGGCGGCTTCCCACACGCCGGCGCTCCTTGTCCACGAGGTCTGTCTGGCCATATACAACTCCGGGGAAATCGTTTTCCAGAATAAGGTCGGCCACGGCCGCGAGTGTGTCGGGGGCATGGAACGTGTCGCCTGCATTGAGAAACACCACATAGTCCCCCTCGGCTTCGGCAAGCCCTTTGTTCATGGCGTCGTAAATGCCTTTGTCGGGTGCGGAGAGGAAGCGGATGTTGGGATTCCGGCAACTTTCCACCACTTTCGGGGTGTCGTCGGTTGACGCGCCGTCGATTACGAGATGCTCGTAATGGGGAAAGGTCTGCGAGGCTACGCTTTGCAGTGTGACGGCAAGGTTCTCGGCCGCGTTGTAGGTAACTGTGATCACGGATACCAGTGGGCGGCAGGTGTCATTTGAAGTGGTGTACATCGTAGGAGGTGTGTGGTTGTTTATAAGCAAAGATAGTGAAATCATGCAATTGCACAAAATAATTCAGCTACTTGTTTGCAACTCCAGAGGCTAACAAGTGTGAAAAAAGGTGATTATTGGTTCTGGTTTGTGGGGAATGTGCTATCTTTGCATTGAAATAGACACAATGCCGGGTTGAAGCGGCGGTGTCTGTGCGGCTTTACGGAAAGCGAGTCTCCCGTAGAGCCGCGTAAACTGCTTTTATCACCGATTATTTGCGACGCTCTCAGCTATATATAATCATCCTGTTTGTGCTTTGCTTCGTCTCGGGCAATCTTTTGTCGAGGGACGGGGTGGCTGTGTCGCATGATCTGCCTGCGGCTGAGGCGCCTGGGCCTGACACCGTGGCGCCGCGGGACGCGGGGATCCTACCCGTAGACAGCGCTACGGATGCGGCAGTTTCCCCGGTGGCTGCTGACAGCTCCTTTACAGCAGGCGACAGTGTGCCGGCGCGCAGATCGCGCATCCGCCGCGACAAGGTGGATCTTGACGCACAGGTGGTGTTCTCGTCGAAAGACTCCATGGTTCTTGTGGGGGGGCGCACCACATACATGTATGGTGACGCCTCGGTGGACTACGGCGAGCTGAAACTGCAGGCAGCCGAGATTGAGCTTGACCTCAACAAAAGCGAGGTATATGCCTGCGGACGTGAGGACAGTGTCGGCGACATGGTTGGCGAGCCGGTGTTCGAGGAGGGGGGAACTTCCTATGAATCAGGCACCATGCGTTATAATTTCAAGAGCAAGCGCGGTTACATAACCAATGTGGTGACACAGCAGGGGGAGGGGTATCTCACCGGCGGACAGACCAAGAAGACCGACGAGGACGACTACTACATCCAGAACGCCAAATATACCACATGCGACAACCATGACGATCCCCACTTCTATCTGCAGCTTACCCGCGCCAAGATGAAGCCTAAGAAGAATATCGTCACGGGACCGGCGTATATGGTGCTTGCGGGTCTTCCGCTGCCTCTGGCCGTGCCGTTCGGTTATTTCCCGTTCTCCGACAAATATGCCTCGGGAGTGATCGTGCCTACATTCGGCGACGACTACAACCGCGGGTTCTATCTGAGCGACGGCGGCTACTATTTCGCCATCAACGACATGATAGATCTGGCGCTTACCGGGGAGATATACACCAAAGGCTCGTGGGGCCTGTCAGCGCAGTCCACATACCGCAAGCGCTATAAATTCAACGGAAATTTCAGTATCAACTATCTTAAGAGTATCTACGGGGAAAAGAGCGATCCCGATTACTCCACCTCCACCAACTTCCAGGTGATATGGAGCCATACGCAGGATGCCAAAGCCAATCCCAACATGAACCTTTCGGCGTCGGTGAACTTCACCACGTCGGGATATTCGCGAAACAGTGTCAACTCGTACTATTCGCCGTCGTTCACGGAAAACACCAAATCGTCTACCGTGAACCTCAGCTACCGTTTCCCGAACTCAAAATGGTCTCTCTCCACGTCGCTTAACGTGTCGCAGCGCACGCAAGACTCCACTCTGTCTGTTTCGTTCCCGAACATCAACATTACCATGTCGCAGACCTTCCCCTTCAAGCGCAAGCATGCCGTGGGAGCCGAAAAATGGTATGAGAAGATACGCATGTCCTACTCCGGACAGTTCCAGAACTCGCTTACAGCGCAACAGAACGTGTTTTTCAAGAAGTCGCTCATAAAGGACTGGCGCAACGGCATGAAGCACAGCATACCTATCTCGGCGACATTCCCGCTGCTCACGTATATCAACGTCACCCCATCTATAAGCCTCACAGACCGCATGTACACACAGAAAGTGCGGCGGCAATGGGATCCGGCGGCATCGGCCGAGGTGGCCGACACCACATACAGTTTCTATAACGTATGGGACTTCAACGCATCCATATCGCTCGATACGAAGATCTACGGTTTCTGGCAGCCTCTCGGTTTCCTTGGCAAAAAGGTGAAGATGATACGCCACGTGCTCACCCCCACGGTCTCCTTTTCGGGGGCGCCTGACTTCTCGTCGTCGTTCTTCGGATATTACGGCACATACAGTTATACTGACCAGCAGGGCAATCTTCAGCAGAAGAAATATTCCTATTTCCCATCGGCGCTATACGGCGTGCCGGGAGCCGGCCGCAGTGGTACCGTTTCGGTCTCCCTTGCCAACAACCTGGAGATGAAGGTAAAGAGCGACAACGACTCCATCGGGGAAAAGAAGATATCGCTCATAGAGAACTTCTCGGTGTCACAGAGCTATAATTTCGCGGCCGATTCGCTGAACTGGAGCAATATCAATACCTCGATACTGCTTCGCCTTACCCGTCAGTTCAATCTCAATCTGTCGGCCACATGGGATGTGTACACCTATCAGCTCAATGCCTCGGGAAATCCCGTGCGTGTCAACATCCCCCGCTGGAAGGCCGGGAAAGGTATCGGACGTCTCTCCTCCACAGGCACCTCGTTCAGCTACTCAATCAACAACGAAACTTTCAAGAAGAAAAAGGACAAGGACAGCAAAGGGGATAACGGCAGTCAGAATAGCTCCCTCAACAATCCGCCTGACGACGACGGGCAGGAGAATGACGACGGGCACGGGCACGGCAAGGACGACCTGGTGCTCACGCCGGAAGGCTATGTGCCGTGGGAAGTGCCGTGGAGCATCAGCTTCAACTACTCGATCAATTACAGCTACGGGGCGTTTAACAAGAAAAAGATGGAGTATGACGGGAAGATAACGCAGAATCTCAGTCTTTCCGGCAATATCCGTCCTACCAAGAACTGGGAGTTCTCGGCAAGCTGTTCATATAATTTCGATCTGAAAAAGATCGCGTATATGAATCTCAACATCTCGCGCGACCTACACTGCTTCACCATGCGTGCGAGCGTGATCCCAGTCGGTCCATACAAGTCGTATAATTTCCATATCTCCGTGAAGTCGGCGCTTCTGTCAGACCTCAAATATGACAAGCGCTCCTCCTATTCCAACGGCGTCAAGTGGTATTAAACACCCTCTAAGTCCGCATTTAGCGCCGCGCGAGGCATAAGAGGCATAACAATGTAAAAAACGGCGATGCACCCAATCGGTGGGTATGCATCGCCGTTGTATGTATGTCTGTTACTTAATGCTTATATGGGGGTCAAAAATAGAAATTGACGTTTTTGGGGTAGAAGAGCATCCCTGAGCCAACCTCCTGCGCAACGCTTTCGCCCATTGAATTGGCTACGATAGCGAGTGCGAAACGGAGCGCCGATGAGGGTCCGTTTGCCGTGATCAGTCTGTCAAGGGCGATGACGGGCGCGTCGCGGCGCACGGCATCAGTCATTCTGTCCTCAAAGCCGGGATAGCAGGTGGCTTCCTTGCCGTCGAGGATCCCGAGCGGTGCGAGCACCACGGCAGGGGCGGCACATATGGCGGCAATCTTGCCTGACTGTGCCTGGTTTATCAGCAATGTGTTCAGCGGGCCGAACTTCGAGAGATTCTCGGCACCGGGCATTCCGCCGGGTATGATGAGCCATTCCGGAGTGATGAAATCGACTTCGTGGTAAAGAAGGTCGGCCTTTACTGGGATGCCGTGTGCTCCGGTGACATTGTGTTCAGAGGTGATCGAAACGGTTTTGACATCCATGCCTGCGCGGCGCATTACGTCCAATACCGTGAGGGCTTCTATCTCTTCAAAGCCCGCTGCCAGGAAAATATAAGAAGTGTTCATGTCGATTGAGGTTTGTCAGGTTTGTAGGTCGGTTCGTAACTCTGAATAGTGAGACTGCTTTTTAGGTCTCTTGCTTTGGGTTTTTATTTAAAATGTGGTTGGTAAGATATGATTATATGATTTGTGATGATTGATATTCAATCCGTCGGAATGTTAAACGCAAAGAAAGCGTATAAAGTTCATTAAAGCAAACATTTTCTCCACTTTTTTAATCATTAGCCGGAAAGATTTCCTGGGATAATAGATTTTTCAGACAATTAGTTGAAAATAATATGCCTTTTATCTTGCGGGGCATCGCTGTAAAAAATCTTAATATGTTCAGAAATGTTAAATAACATATTCCTCAACGAAAAATTTAGTGTAAATTTTGCTCTGACGAAATTTATAGTTTAAATTTGCGGCGTCATCGGAATCTGCGGCATGCGGATCTGTAAAAACTTTAAAACCGTTTCTCTTATGAAAATTATTGGTCAATCAAATACATTCTCGGTATCGGCCAAAGCGATGGGATTTCTGACAATAATGCTTGCTGCCCTGGTCATGGCGCCGGCGGGAATGTGCGCTGCTGCGAAGTATCAGGTCAAGGGGGAGGTGGTGGACTCCGCCGGCGTGGCCGAGGTGTACGCCACCTTAAGGATATTCTCCGCAGCCGACAGTGTGAAGCCGGTGGTGCTCGGCACGACAGACGAGAATGGATTGATCAGCCAGACACTCCCCTCGGCGGGTGAATACCGCCTCTCGGTGGCTTCTGTAGGCAAACAGCCGTTTGAAAAAACATTTGCGGTAAGTGCGTCAGAGCCGCTCGCCGATCTGGGACGCCTTGTCCTCAATGAGAATGTGACGGAGCTTGGCCAGGTGGAGGTTGTGGCGCAGAGGCCGCTTGTGGTGCGTGAGATCGACCGCCTTGGTTACGATGTGAAGGCCGATCCAGAGGCAGAGACCTCCACGCTGCGTGAGATCCTGCGCAAGGTGCCTCTGGTGTCAGTGGATGAGGAGGGAAACATAAAGGTCAAGGGATCTGCGGATTTCAAGATCTACAAGAACGGCCGCCCCAACAATTCCTTCACCAAAAACGCAAAGGATATCTTTGCCGCCATACCGGCATCGTCAATAAAGAAGATTGAGGTCATAACGGAACCCGGGGCGCGTGAGGATGCCGAGGGTGTCGGGGCGATACTCAACATAGTCACTGATTCCGATACGGCACTCAACGGTGTGGTGGGAACCGTGAACATGTATGCCGACAACAATTCCTATATTCCCAGTCCGTCACTGTGGCTTTCCACACAGATTGACAAGGTGACTATGTCTGTGAACGGGGGATATAACCGCACGCCGAAAGGGAATGATTCCAAATCGTGGTCCAACCAGTACACGGATTATAAGGAGACCGGAAACCGATATGAGGCGGAGACATACTCCCAGTACCCCCAGAACTCCGGATGGGTCGGTTTCGAGAGCAGCTGGGAGCCTGACACGCTGAATCTGTTTACCGTGGAGGCGAACGGATGGTTCTGGAGCCCGCTTGACCAGGAGACGGCAAGTTCGGTGCGCATGCTCGGCCCTGCCGGGGCAGACGGCACACGCCCGTTGCTCTACGGTTACAACAGCACCTCACGGCCTGTAGGCAACAACAGGAATATCTATTTCGACGGATCGGCCAATTACCAGCGTTCCACCGGAAGGAAAAATGAGACACTCACGCTCAGTTACCGCATATCCACCAACAGCGGCAAAAACAACAGCGAAACACAGTATCACGACATGATCGACTGCGGTTTCGGGTATACGGGGCACCGTTTCGACACAAAGCAGGATTTCATAGAACAGACCGTGCAGGCCGACTGGAGCCGTCCCTACGGCAGCAAGCATAAACTTGACATAGGAGCCAAAGGGGTGTTCAGAAGCAACCATGCCATAAGTTCGCGTGAATATTTCGGCGCCGATATGGGGAGCAACGACGATTTCACACACCGCACCACCATAGCGGCCGCATATGCCGATTATCGCCTTGTACTGGGGAAATGGAACTTCCGCGCAGGTCTCAGATATGAATATTCATATCTCAGCGCTCACTTCAGGAAGCAGGCTGAGAACCGCCCCGATTTCTCTTCGCACCTCAACGATCTTGTGCCTAATGTGGCCGTGTCGTGGAACATCAACGATGCCAATGGCCTGAAGATGAGTTTCAGCCGCAATATCCGGCGCCCGGGTATCAATTTCCTCGATCCCTCGCGCTCGGAGACACCGACATCGGTGAGCTATGGCAATCCCGATCTGGGAAGTGTGGTATACAACAATCTTTCGTTCAATTACTCGCTGATCAAAAACAAGTTCAATCTCGATTTCAATCTGGGTGGCACCCTGGTTGACAATTCGCTCCAGAATGTACGCTGGATAGATGATCAGGAGCGCGTGGTAAGCACCTATGCCAACATAGGCAAGATGCGGAGCATGAACATGTCGGTCTATTTCCAGTGGAGCATTGACAGCAAGACACGATGGATGTTCAATCTCTGGGGAGGATATACCTATATCCGTCAACCGGTGGAGCTTGACGAGGCGGGGAGACAGATGGAGAGGTCGCGTGCGCGCTGGGCTGTGAATCCGTGGACACGCATAAGCCGCGACCTGCCCTGGAAACTCGAGCTGTCGGTGAGCGGATACTGGTGGAGCGGAGGTCTGAGCGACGTGTATTCATACCAGGATCCCGGTGTTCCCGGCTATAATATCTCGCTTGTGCGTAAGTTCCTGAAAGACGACAGGCTTACTGTGAGGCTGAACGTCAACAGACCTTTTGGCCCCAACAGCATACACACCGACTATCATACGTATAACCCGCAGTACACAACCCACTCGGAGACGATCAACCGCTCGGGCAGGTATGTGGGGATCAGCTTCAATTTCCGTTTCGGCTCGCTGAACGCTCAGGTGAAGAAGACCTCGGCCTCCATAAGCAACGACGACCTCCAGGGCCAGGGGCGCGGGGGAGGCAAATGATCCTACCGTTTGCCGCCGGCGACGACAAATGTATAGTCTCCTGATCCAAGTTCGGCTGCGGTGCTTCCGGCGCCGGTGCTTTTGAATTCAGGCAACCTGATCGACAGCGGTGTCATGCAGCTTACGTCGGAAGGCGTGCAATCGGGCAGGATAACCGTGGCACTGGTGTTTGCCGGAATGGTGAAACTGTAGGTGGTGCGCCCTTTCTCCTTTTTCCATGATGATTTTATCTCCCCCTTGATGGAGTCGTAGCTCCCTTCCGCCCATGTGAGCCCCCCTCCCGGAAGCGGCCGCAATGTGAAATGGGCATACCCGGGCGCGTCGGGATCGGGATTTATCCCGAGGATATTGCGGTACATCCATTCCGCCACGGCGCCGAAAGCCACATGGTCGAGTGAATTCATGGCCGGGTTCTGGAATCCGTGTCCCGGAATCCATGCGTCCCACCGTTCCCACACTGTGGTGGCACCGTTGTTCACTATATACAGCCACGAGGGGAAGCGTGTTGACATCAGCAGTCTGTAGGCTACGTCGGCGCGCCCGAAATCCACAAGCAGCTGCATCATCATCGGGGTGGAAATGAAGCCGGTGGATATGCGGTAGTCATATTCCTCTATGCATCTGAGCAGATGTGCGAAACTTTTCTCGCGCATGTCGTCGGGTATTAGGTCGTAGAAGAGCGATATGGAGTATGCTCCCTGTGTGTCACCCTCCACCTTTCCGTCGGGGCTTACGAATGCCCGGTTAAACTCTGCCGTGATGCTGTCTGCGAGGGTGGCATATTTTGCCTGGTCCTCCCCGCGGTGCAGCACGCGGGCTATGTCGGAGAGGAGCCGCGTGGAGTATGCGAGGAATGCTGTGGCGAACAGGTCGTCGGGAGTGGCGCCTCGGGTGGTGTCGAAGTCGGGATCGGGCGGAGAGGCGATGGTGTTGGCGTTGAGCCAGTCGCCGTTGTGGTTATGGCGCACTTTCCATATCAGGCCGGGATTCTCGCGCACGGTGGCGTCGATGTGGGTTTTCATTTCGTCGTACAGCACTTCCAGGGCGCGTATGTCGCCGTAGTTCTCATACATGCGCCATGGGATTATGAAGGCGGCCTCGCACCATCCTGGTGCACCTATCCAGCCATCCCAGTACCCCTTGTGCCGCAGCGACGGGATCATTGACATGAACTGGCCGTTGGGTGCCGTGTCTTTCATGTCGTAAAGATATTTGGTAAGGAACGCTCCCATGCCGCTGTTGAAGATGGCGGTCTGTGCGAATATCTGTATGTCGCCCATGGCTCCGGTGCGTTCGTCGCGTGACGGATTGTCGGTGAGCACGCTGAACATATTGTTGCGTTGGGTCCACATGATATTGTCGAAAAGTTTGTTGAGCTTCCCGTCGGAACATCTGAATGTCCCGGCCTGCGGTACGGATGATGACACGGCGACTGCACTGATCATCTCCGGAAGGAGTTCACCTTTCATTCCTGACAGTTCGGCATACTGGAATCCGTGGTATGTGAATGTCGGTTCAAATGTGTCGTCACCTCCCGAGAGTATGAACCGGTCGGTGGCTTTTGCATATCCGAGGCTCTGGGTATAGAGCGAGCCGTCGTCGTTTAGCCATTCCCCGTGGCGCAGGGTCAGTGTGTCCCCTTTTTCCCCTTTTATGTGGAGGAGGCAATGGCCTGCGATGTTCTGGCCGAAATCGATCATGAATTTGTCTCCCCGCTTCCATATTCTTACCGGACTGAGGGTGGCATGCGCCTTTATTGGCTCATTGGGCTGAGGCACCAGTGTGGTGTGGACGCTAGTGTCGGCATATGCATGGTTCCAGTCGGAGTCGTCGAATCCCGCACTCTGCCATCCCTGCGGTATCATGGTGGCGTCGGTTGTCTGTCCGGCGAAGTTGTCGGCGCAGCATATATATCCCTCCCGGTTTATCTTCCATGAGCTGTCGGTGGGTATCACTATGGTGCTCCCGTCGTTAAGTTCTATGTGTAGCTGTGCTATCAGTCGTCGGTCCTGTGCGTAGAAACCGCGGTGGGGGAAACTGCGCATCCATTTTACTCCCGCCAGACGTCCCAGCGCCCATCCGTCGGCGAGGGTGGCGCATATCGCATTCCCCCCTTGTGCTATGTGTGTGGTCACGTCGTATGTCTGGTATTGCACATGGTCGGAATAGTCGGTCCATTCCGGCGCCTGCAGCCGGTCGCCGATGCGATGGCCGTTTATCCATATCTCGTAATACCCGATGGCAGAGGCGTAGAGGGTGGCTCTTTTTATACCAGAGGGGAGGGAGAACTGTCTGCGCAGAAGGGGGGAGGGGAGTACCGGGGGATTTTCCCATCGCCAGGTATCGAAATCGCTGTCGGCATGGTGTGCGCCCACATATCCGGTATATTCGCGCAGGGCGGTGTCCGGAGTGTCGCCGATCCATCCGGCTTCCCATTGTCTCAGGCCGGTGCCCCACATGGCAGGTATGCTCCAGTCTGACATCTCTCCACGGTTGTTCCACACGCGCACTTTCCAGTAGCAGCGCGTATGGCTCCCGGGATCGGTTCCGTTATATTCCACCTGTGCCGATTGTGGCGACTCGATCTTGCCGCTGTCCCATATGTCGGCTTCGCCGGCTTGGAGTTTCTCAGGGGAGGAGGCCACGATGATGCGATATGCGGTCTGTGTCAGGTTGTGGCGTGAGTGGCGGTCGTCGGTGATTTTCCATGCCAGACGCGGGTGCCGCGCCTCCACGCTCAGTGGGTCTGTAAGATATTCGCATGTCAGCCCCGATACCATCAAGTGTGGTGTCGGAGTTGCATCCTTGCAGAAAGCGCCCAGTGCGATAGCGGGCAGAAGGCAGATGGTTATGAGGCGGTTCATGACAGATTGGTTAAGATCGGAAACTTGGTAGTCGGCCGGGGGCGAGTTCCCCCGGGCGCATATGCAAAGATAATTAAATTCCCCCGACTCGCGGATATATTCTGCTTATACGCAATGTTGTGTGGGGAAAAAAGGAAAGGCGCCGTGCCAGAGGTCTGACACAGCGCCTTTGTTTTATGGATAATTCCTATATGATAGGTGATTAGCCGTTGATCTTAACCATCTTGGCGATGAGGTCGAGCACTTTGTTAGAGTAGCCGATCTCATTGTCGTACCAGCTGACAACCTTAACGAAGGTCGGGGTGAGCTGGATACCAGCCTTGGCGTCAAAGATAGAAGTGCGGGTGTCGCCGAGGAAGTCGCTTGAAACAACTGCGTCTTCGGTGTAGCCGAGGATGCCTTTGAGTTCGCCTTCAGAAGCCTCTTTCATAGCTGCGCAGATTTCTGCGTAGGTAGCGGGCTTAGCGAGGTTAACGGTGAGGTCAACAACAGATACGTCGAGGGTGGGGACACGCA
>CADFRV010000026.1 GCA_902836725.1 Muribaculaceae bacterium | reverse complement strand
GATAACACTATATTCATGACTCATCTTCAGCCCACCGGAAAAATCCGCTGATCCGTATTAATACTTGTGTGGAATCTCTATCTGCCAATATTTGTGTTGCTATTCTTTACACTCGCCTTCCGACAATATGCCTTTTTCCAACTCGTCGATTGTAGGGATAGTTCCTTCTACCTTTTCAGGATAAAGTCGGGCGAGTTCATACTCTGAAATTCCAATAGGTAAACTGCTGGCTTCAAGTGCATATTGAGCGACAAGGTTGTCTTTCTCTTTGCATATAAGAATTCCGATAGTGGGATTATCTCTTCCTTCTTTTCTCAGTATATGATTGCAGGCTACGACATATCCTCCAAGTTGACCGGCATCGGCAAAGTCAAATTTGCCGATTTTTACCTCCACAACAACATATGCCGATAAATTGAGATTATAGAACAAGAGGTCTATAAATTTCTCTGTCTGTCCTATCTGTAATCTGTATTCACGCCCGACGTATGCGAAACCCGTGCCAAGTTCAATGAGAAACTGAGTGATATTATTCAGGAGCGCATCCTTGAGTATCTTTTCATTATACTTCGTAGTTATTCCTGTGAAAGCAAAGTCGTAGGGGTCTTTTGTCAATTCCTGTGCCAAATCACTTGTGACCTCCGGGAGTGTTCGCTTGAAATTAGTCAATGCTTTGCCATGCCGCTCATAAAGGTCTGTATCAATAAAATTACGAAGCATGTCTCTGCTCCATCCATTTTTCACCACCTCCCCGGCATAAAATACAGCTTTATCCGGACAACTTGAAAATTTATCGATCAAGAGCGTATGATGCCCCCAAGGTATCTGATATATACCATTCATCAAATCTGCAACAACTTGTTGCAGATTTGATGAAGTGATAGCATTGCTATCATTTTCAGTGGATTGTAAATTTGCAACAGGTCGTTGCAAATTCTGAATAAAGCGAGAATACAATTCGTAAAAACTTTTGGCATATCTGATGTTCCTTTCTGATAGACCTGTCGCTTTTGGCAATCGTTTCTTCAGGTCACGGCTAAGTGTTGCATAGAATGCCGAACCATATTCAGCGTGTTATGTAAAGATAAGTTTAGTTTATCAGGCATATATAAAGTCTGAATCAAATCGAAATAATTGCTTATAACATTAAAATATCATTATTGGTTACCCTCCCCAGATTCATTGGGTTTACTGTAGGAGCTGTAGAACTCTCTTGTTCGATTGTCACTTAATTACGAATTTAAGCCGAGAGCCATAACTGATACTATATAGTTGCAGCGAAGTGATGGCTTAGCCATAGTGGGGAAAAGAATGAATAAACATTAAGAAATGCGAATAATAGAAGGGGCAAATATGTTGCAAAACATAAGGGAAGGGGAGGGAAATATGGGTCCGGTTTTGTAAATTTGCATGTGAGGGGTGGAAGAGGGTGTTCTTCTCTCTCCGTATAACGAAAAGTCTAACCATGAGTACCAGAAAACTTTTACTTGGCGACGAGGCATTGGCTCTTGGCGCCATTAATGCCGGATTATCGGGTGCCTATGCTTATCCGGGCACGCCGTCCACTGAAATTCTCGAGTATGTGCAGTCCAACGATGTGGCCCGTGAGAGAAAAATCCACTCCCATTGGTCGTCAAACGAGAAAACCGCTCTCGAAGAGGCCCTCGGAATGTCGTTCTGCGGCAAGCGATCTATGGTTTCAATGAAACATGTGGGGCTTAATGTGGCTGCCGATCCGTTCGTAAATTCCGCCATGACGGGTGCCAACGGGGGAATGCTTGTCATCTCTGCCGACGATCCGTCTATGCACTCGTCGCAGAACGAGCAGGACTCCCGTTTTTATGCCGATTTCGCCATCATGCCCTTGCTGGAACCATCCACACAGCAGGAGGCATACGACATGGCGTCGTATGGCTTTGCGCTTTCCGAGCGCCTGAAAGTGCCTGTGATGGTGCGTATGGTCACTCGCCTCGCCCATTCCCGCTCTGTGGTGGAGGTGGATGACAGCGCGGCTCCCGAAAACGGGCTGCATTATCCCGAAAATCCGCGCCAGTGGGTGCTTATGCCGGGTAACTCGCGTGTGCGTTACCGCCAGTTGCTTGAGGACCGCAAGCTCATGGAGGATGAAGCCGCCCGCTCTCCGTTCAATAGGTTTACCCCTGGCACCGACCGCCGCATCGGTATTCTTGTATCCGGAATAGCCGCCAATTATGTGAACGAATGTTTCAGCGAGGGATCTCCTTTCCCTGTACTGAAGATCTCGCAATATCCCCTGCCTGTAAGTCTTGTCGCCCGTCTTGCCGATGCGTGCGATGAGATTTTTGTCGTGGAGGAGGGGCAGCCGGTAATAGAGAAAGCGCTCCGCGGGGTGCTTGACCGCGGAGTGAAAGTGCGCGGCAAGCTCGACGGCATACTTCCTCTTACCGGGGAACTTACCCCCGACAGTATTGCCGCCGGTCTGGCTAAACTGGTTCCCGACATGGCTTACGAACTGCTCACCGATGCTCCCGAGGCATCGCAGATAGTGGTGCCCCGTCCGCCGGCATTGTGCCAGGGGTGCGGTCACCGCGATGTATATGCAGCCCTTAACGCGGCTCTTGAAGCCACACCCTCTGCAAAGGTGTTCGGCGACATAGGGTGCTATACCCTCGGGTGGCTTGCTCCATTCAATGCCATCGACACATGCGTGGATATGGGAGCGTCGATCACAATGGCGAAGGGTGCGGCCGATGCCGGCCTCAGACCTGCTGTGGCCATAATCGGCGATTCTACTTTCACACACTCTGGCATGACCGGTCTGCTTGACGCCATAAACGAGAATACCCCGATGACGGTGATAATATCAGACAATCTCACTACCGGCATGACCGGTGGCCAGGATTCGCAAGGCACCGGCAAACTGGAGGAGATATGCCTCGGGCTCGGCGCCGAACCGGCACATGTGCGCACTATCGATTCTCTTCCGAAAAACTTCGGTGAGATGAAGGCACTGTTCGCTGAAGAGTTCGCATATGAAGGGCTTTCTGTCATAGTATCGCGGCGCGAGTGCATACAGACCGCACGCCGCCATGCCAAAGCGAAATAATCAATAGTTTTGATGCACCCTCTAAGATATTGAAATATGAAATCCGATATTATACTTGCCGGAGTCGGAGGACAGGGAATCCTCTCTATCGCCACCATACTCGGAGCGGCGGCCCTGGCAGACAATCTGTATCTGAAACAGGCGGAAGTGCATGGCATGAGCCAGCGTGGCGGCGATGTCATGTCGTGTCTTCGTCTCAGTTCATCCCCCATATCTTCCGATCTGATACCGCAGGGAAAAGCCGACATGATTGTGTCGCTCGAACCGATGGAGGCCCTGCGTTACATACAGTGGCTAAGGCCGGAAGGATGGATCGTGACCAACACCACACCTTTTGTCAATATACCGAATTATCCGGAACCGGAAGGATTGGCAGACGCTCTCGCAGCCCGCGCCCGCACCGTGGCGTTTGACATGGATACCGTGGCCAAAGAGGTGGCTACGGTGCGTGCCTCCAACATGGTGCTCCTCGGTGCCGCGGCTCCTTTTATCGGCATCCCTCCGGAGAAGATCGAGGATGGCATACGCACTGTGTTCATGCCTAAAGGTGAAAAGATTGTGGAAAGCAATCTGGCGGCATTCCGTGCAGGCGTTGCCCGTTCACGATCCGACGAGAAATAATAACGTAACCGGTTGAATTTGTTTTGGAATTTATGATACCCGTATCACACGACCTTCTTGAACAGGAAATGAATGCGATGAACATTCCCAACATCGCATCGGCTACTATACGTCAGATCCTTTCGCTCGCCGTGCGCCTTGAGCAACATCTTGGTGAACCCTTCGTGCACCTCGAGATGGGAAATCCGGGCCTTCCCGCATCACCGGTAGGGATAGAGGCTGAGCGCGCCGCACTCCTGACAGGCATCGCCAACCAGTATCCCAACATAGCAGGCATTCCGTCGCTGAAAGAGAACGGAAGTAAATTTCTGAAAGCGTTTCTCGATGTGGATATTCCGCCGCGTTGCATAGTGCCGACCGTGGGATCCATGCAGGCTACTTTCACACTGTTTCTTCTGCTCGGGCAGAGACTTCCGGGGCGCGACACCATTCTCTTCCTTGATCCGGGCTTCCCGGCGCAGCATAACCAGGCTAAACTTCTCGGCCTGAAACAGGAGTCTCTCGATTTCTATGATTGCCGCGGGGCCGCTCTGGAGGAGCGTCTTGATGCCATGCTGTCGAAAGGCAATATCACCGCCATACTCTACAACAATCCCAACAATCCGGCCTGGACCAACCTCACTGCAGAGGAATATGCCATCATCGCCCGCATGGCAGAGAAACACGATGTGATCATAATAGAGGACCATGCATATCTGGGAATGGATTTCCGCACCCGCTACGGAGTGCCTTACAAGGCACCTTTCGTGCCGACGGTGGCCAAATGGACAGACCGGGTGATAATGCTCGTCTCAGCGTCGAAAATTTTCAGCTACGCCGGCCAGCGCATCGCAATGGTGTGCATGTCGCCCGCCGTGGCCGACCGTGTGTATCCGTTCTTCGAGCAGTTCTACGAGATGCCTACTTTCGGCGACGCCTACATTTATGGGGTGCTATATTGTGCCTCTTCCGGTACCACCCACTCGGCACAGCATGCTTTTGCCGCCATGCTCGAGGCAGCCGTCGAGGGGAAACTCGATTTCGTGAAGGAGACCCGCGAGTATGGCCGTCGTGCCGCCCTTGCCAAAAAATGTTTCCTTGACAATGGTTTCCACCTGGTGTATGCGCTTGACGGTGATCAGCCCATCTCCGACGGATTTTTCTTCACAATGGGTTATCCCGGCATGACAGGCGACCATTTGCAGAAGGAACTGCTGAGGTATGGTGTGTCCACTATCTCGTTGCCATCCACAGGAAGCCGGCAGGAGGGTGTGCGTGTATGTGTGAGTCTGCTTTCCGATGACGATACGTTCCGGCGCCTGTCTGAACGCCTTGCGGCTTTCCACCGTGATCATCCTGTCGCATGAAGACCGATAAACCTATGAATTATCCCAATATAATGCCGGCCGATGAGGCCGTGAAGCTCATAAAGAGCGGAGATCATGTCTATATCCAGGGAAGTACATCCATCCCCGAGACACTTGTGGATGCCATGACCCGCCGCGGTCATGAACTCCGCGGTGTGGTGCTGCATTCCGGCTTTTCGGTGTCAAACCGTGAGGCTCCCTATTGCCGCGAGGAGTTCAAGGATTCTTTCCTTGTGGATACCTGTTTTGTTTCCAACAATGTGCGTCGGTGGATAGCGGAGGGGTACGGTGCCACCACACCACGTTTTCTCGGTGAGGTGCCGCAGTTGTTCCGCAGCGGCATATGGCCGTCAGACGTGGTGCTTCTCAACTGCTCTATGCCCGATGCCGACGGTTATGTGAGTTACGGTGTCAGCGCCGATTTGGCATTCTCCGCCACCGAATGCGCCCGCACTGTCATCGCACAGATCAATCCGCACATGCCGTTCAGCTATGGCGATCCGGTGATCCACATGTCGAAAATCGCGGCCGCAGTTCTTGTCGACGATCCGTTGGTGGAGGTGCCTACTCCGGAACCCGGTGAGGTGGAGACTGCCATAGGCAATGCCGTGGCAGCCCTGATACCCGATGGCGCCACACTTCAGATCGGTGTAGGGGGGATCCCCAATGCCGTGATACGCGCCCTCAGCGACCACAAGCATCTCGGGCTGCATACCGAAGCCATGACCGACGGTGTGCTTCCGCTGATTGAAAGCGGTGTAATAGACAACTCGCTGAAAAAAGTGATGCCGGGCAAATCGGTGGCATGTCTCGCTCTTGGCTCCCGGAAGCTATATGATCTCATGGATTATAACAAGGAGATGATATTCAAGGATGTGGCATACACCAACGATCCTTTTATAATCGCACAGAACCCTCGCGTCACCTCCATCAACTCCTGTCTGGAGATAGACCTTACCGGCCAGATCTGCGCCGACTCCATCGGCACACGCATCTTCTCCGGTGTCGGCGGACAGCATGACTTCGTCTATGGAGCTTCCCGCAGCGAAGGGGGCATGTCGGTTATCGCCATGACCTCCACGACAAGTAAAGGTGTCGGCAAGATCAAACCTGTGCTTACACCCGGTGCCGGAGTGGTGACAACCCGCTTCCAGTCCAACTATGTCGTTACTGAACATGGTGCGGTCAATCTGCTCGGCAAGTCGCTTCCAGAGCGTGCCCGTCTGATGATTTCCATCGCCAATCCCGCCGACCGTGAGGCGCTTGACCGTGCCGCTTTCGAGCGTTTCGGCTATTCCTATCTGCGTCTCCGCTGATCTGCAATCCACGAAATATATTTGACTGTATCAGCCCCTATGCCGGTTTTGTCCAACGGCATAGGGGCTGATTGTCTTTTTGTGGATATGAATGTCTCACTGGCGCCTGTTCAGTATCTGCGTCAGGAGGTCAGATCTCTTTTGAGAACTCAATCTCTTCCATCAGCTGGCGGGCTACAGGTCTGGCAACCGGATCATTGAGCGCAGCTGAGGCGAGAGGCTCAAGGGGCACGGGATCCAACCGCCCTGTCGCCACAAGGTTTAGAAGCAGGCGCAGGGAGGAATAGCGTTGCAGCGATGTGGCTCCCGGGGTATTGAAAAGTTCTGTGGCTATCTCAGCCGCGAAGGGGAGCCGCCGCAGCAGGGAGTGGCACAGGTGATCGGCGATTTCGGTAGTCTGGGCTTCCGAAAGCCACAGCATGGCTGTTTCGCGCGGCATTATGTCGGCCGGGAATATCATCGGGGCCAACAGACGGCTCTCGCGGGTATTCATATTTTCCCACAGGCGGCAGGCAAGCTCAAGCTGCTCCGAGGAGGTCATGCCGGAAGCGAGGAGATCGGCGGCTATCTCCTTTATCTGAGGTATGTTAAGGCCGAAATTCACCTTATAGGAAAGCCCGCGCGATCTCATCTGGTCTGCAAGCATGCCGTTGCGCATGGCGAAAAAGCGGCGTTTCACCTGCTGCATGCGTGAAAATTCGGGTAACTCTCTGTCTATAGGTTGAGTGGTATTGTGGCTCATTGTATGGATAAATAAATCGTGGAAATTGTTTTAAATTTTCACGGTGTAATATAACCATTTGAGGAATAGGCTTTTAGCAAGCTGTTAGGGTCGTAGTGGTAACGGCTAAGAAACCGTGCTGTTTTCAGCGTTTTGCTATGTTTTACTGTCAAACAACTCTTTATGCCGACAAAGGTAATACTATTCTGTGATACCAGAATAATTTATATCAGAAAACTATACGATATTTCATGGAGTATGCTGTTGTATCGTGAATTTGGCTATCTTTGTAATGAAATTCAACACTTTAGTGATATGGTTAAAATTACGGTTCAAAAAACACAAATAACAGTTTTACAATGGGCTGAACAGGATTATATATCCCTTACGGATATGGCTTCAGCCAAAGATGGAGATAGTAGGTCTGCAGATATATAATCAAGAACTGGATTAGAAACCGCTATACGATTGAATTTCTTGGAACTTGGGAAGTAATTCACAATCCCAATTTTAAAGTGGTCGAATTTGACCACTTTAGAAAAAGTGCCGGGTTGCCTTCCTTTGTACTCAGTGCTTCAGAATGGATTGAACGCACAAGTGCAATTGGACTTGTTGTGCCGCTCTCCTGCTCTTACTTTGCTGTTTAACTTTGCAAAAATAGCAATTATTTCGCAAATAATTTGCTAACTTTGCCGTTTGGAAATATGAGGACTACTCCTTGTGCTTTTAATTGTAAATTGTTGATCAGGTAATGAGCGCATTTTCAAGCGACCCAAATAAAAAAACTGTCAGAAACCGCAGGATAATACATTGGATGTGGCGAATCTTCTTCCTTGGATTCGCGGCTCTGATATTGTTTTTTATTCTGATATATAACGGATGGATCGGCTATATGCCGGAAATAGAAGAACTTAAGAATCCCAACGACAAATTTGCCACGGTTCTGTATACTGCCGACGGCGAGGAGATGGGGCGCTATTACCGCAATTCGGGCAACCGTGTATATGCCGATTATTCCGAGATATCCCAGCATGTGATCGACGCGCTTATAGCCACAGAGGACGCGCGTTTCGAAGACCACTCCGGCATCGACATGCGTGCTGTGATGCGCGTGCTGGTCAAAACGCTTATCATGCAGAACAAGAATGCCGGCGGCGGTTCCACGCTCACCCAGCAGCTCGCAAAGCAGCTCTACAGCCCGTCGACATCAAACTTTTTCAGCCGTGCCATGCAGAAGCCGATCGAGTGGATGATTGCTGTCAAACTCGAGCGCTATTATTCCAAAGACGAGATACTTAAGATGTATCTCAACCAGTTTGACTTCCTCTACAATGCTGTGGGCATAAAGTCGGCTGCATATGTGTATTTCAGCAAAGCGCCGCAGGATCTCACCATCGAGGAGGCTGCCACGCTTGTGGGCATGGTCAAAAACCCCTCATATTATAATCCCGTGCGTCATAACGAGCGTGTGAGATTACGCCGTAATGTGGTTTTCGAGCAGATGGAGAAGAGCGGCATGCTGACCGCCGCCCAGGTAGATTCCTTGAAAAAACTTCCTCTGGAGCTTAAATTCAACCGTGTGGATCATAAGGAGGGACTCGCGCCTTATTTCCGTGAGGAGCTGCGGCGCATGCTCACGGCTAAAAAGCCTGTGCGTTCCGATTACCGCGGTTGGGAGAAACAGAAATTCGTTGACGACTCTATCGCGTGGGAGGACAATCCGCTCTTCGGATGGATAGAGAAAAATCCCAAGCCAGACGGCTCAAAATACGACATATATACCGACGGCCTCAAGATATACACATCCATAGACTCCCGCATGCAGCGCTATGCCGAGGAGGCTGTGCAGAAGCATATGAGTTCGCTGCAGGCCGCTTTCTTCCGCGAGAAGCGCAACTCCAAGACGGCGCCGTACACATCAAATGCCGAGGAACTTGGCAAAGTGAAGGTGCAGTCACTTATCGACCATGCCATAAAGCAGACCGAGCGCTACCGTGTGATGAAACAGGCCGGCGCGTCGGACAGCGAGATAAACACCGCGTTCAACACTCCGCGCGAGATGAATGTGTTCTCATATGACGGTGTGGTGGATACGGTAATGACGCCGCGCGATTCGCTGCTTTACCAGAAACATTTCCTTCGCACGGGCTTTATGTCGATGGATCCGCGCACGGGTCTGGTGAAAGCGTATGTCGGCGGCCCGAATTTCACTTTCTTCCAGTATGACATGGCTGCCACTGGGCGCCGCCAGATAGGTTCTACTATCAAACCCTTCCTTTATACCTATGCCATGGAGGAGGATTTCACCCCCTGCGACATGATGTCGAACACGCAGCCTGTGTTCCGCGACGAGGCAGGCAACGTATGGGCGCCCCGCAACTCCGGGTCGGCGCGTGTAGGTGAGATGGTGGATCTGCGATGGGCGCTTACCAACTCCAACAACTGGATTTCGGCGCGTCTGATGGCGCAGCTGTCACCTACGACACTGGTGCGCAACATGCATAATTTCGGTATAACGAACCATCTTGACCCGGTAATGTCAATCTGCCTCGGTTCATGCGAGGTCTCGATCAGGGAGATGGTAGGCGCATACACGGCATATGCCAACAACGGCATGCGCGCCGATCCTGTATATGTGACCGCTATCGCCGATGCCAACGGTAACACCATATCGGAGTTCACCACACGCCATACCGAGGTCATTTCGGAAAAAGCCTATGCCAAGATCCTGTCGATGTTGCTTAACGTTGTCGACGGTGGTACCGGCAACCGTGTGCGTCGCGCTCCTTATAATATCACGGCGCAGATGGGTGGCAAGACCGGTACCACCAACTACAATGCCGACGGATGGTTTATGGGCTTTACCCCCGATCTCGTATCAGGAGTATGGGTTGGAGGTGACGAGCGTTACATACATTTCAATACGATGGCCCACGGTCAGGGCGCGGCTATGGCGCTTCCGATCTACGGTCTGTATATGAGCAAGGTGTATGCCGATCCCACACTGCCGTATTCGCAGAATACCACCTTTGATGTGGATTTCTCGAATCTCTGCGACAAGGAATTCTATGACTATGTGGAGGAGACTCCTGAGGTTGAAGAGTCGCTCGAAGGGGTCTTCGATTGATCCCCGGCGATGCTGTGACCGGAATTATCTGAATGTTATCAGGCGGTTGTAGAGAAAATTGGCTATCGTATAGACGGCCATACCTGTTATTGTGGCTATACCATAGCCCGAGAGGGTGAATTCATCGTGCAGGAAAGGTATGCCGTTCAATGGTATATGGATAAGGAGGCCGTTTAGGCCGGTATGTGTGGAAAGTCCCCATACGATAAATAATTGCAGCAGGTAGCAGCATGCAAATCCTGCCATGAAGCGCATCGCCTCGCGCTTGCGTTTACCTACAGAGTGGAATACCCAGGCCCGGTTCCACAGAAATGAGTTTACCAGACCGGCTGCGTAACCGGCGGCATTGGCGATATACGGATTGACATCCGCCACTGATTTCAGAAGAAATATCACCGCGAGGGTCACAAGCGTATTGATCCCTCCTACTATCACATATTTTATGAACTGGCTCGCTGTCTGCCGTGTGGAGCTTTCTGTAGCCATCTATATTTTATGCGTAATAATTTTGAATCGTTACTTGACTTACTTATCTTTTTTTCTTTTTATGTCTCCGTTTTTTAGGCGGGAGTTGCTGCATGTTTGATTGCCATGGACCTTGTTGCTGTGCGGTCTGCTGCGTGGTATCGTTTTCATATGAAAGGATCGGCAAAGACCAGTTCCATCGCAAGGCGCACATGCGCAGTATTATGATTGTGAGCGCGCAGAGGCTCTGTGCTGCGAAATCTGATCCTCCCGCGGCACCGACTGCCCAGTATGCCATGCCGCCGGCCAGACAGGCAGTGGCATAGATGTCCTTGCGGAAAAAGAGCGGTTCCTGATTGATGAGGATATCCCTGAGCACACCTCCGAACGACCCGGTGATCCCTCCCATCACTATGGCCACCCACATGGGATAATCCTCGGCGAGGGATTTCTGTATTCCTATCACTACGAAAAGCGCCAGCCCCAATGTGTCGAAAATGAAAAGCATCCGGTTGCTGCTTACCAGCAGCTTGCGGAAAAGTATAACAACGGCAAGCGATGCCGCCGTCACACCCAGGTATATCCATGTCTGCATCCAGAATACGTCTATCCCGAGCAGAAGGTCGCGCAGGGTTCCTCCACCGATGGCTGTGACCAGACCGACGGTGTAGGCTCCGAACCAGTCGAAACGGTGGAAGGCGGCGAGGCGTATTCCGCTTATGGCGAAGGCGAAAGTGCCTATTACTTCTATTATGAACAGAAATATGTTGTCCAAGTGGCTCTTTGTCTGTTAGTTTAACGGATCTGTGTGGTCTGCTTGCTCTCTTTCTGATAATACCGGCAGATGGGGGTCAGCCCGCAGTTGAGGCAGTCGGGGCGGCGTGCCTTGCATACATACCGTCCGTGCAATATCAGCCAGTGGTGCGCCATCGGTATCAGTTCCTCCGGTATATTTTTCACCAGAGCTTTCTCGGTTGTAAGCGGATTTTTGGAGTTTGTGGTGAGTCCTATGCGTTCCGATACGCGGAACACATGGGTGTCTACCGCCATCGCGGCGCGGTTCCACACTACGGCAAGCATCACGTTTGCCGTTTTGCGCCCTACTCCCGGTATGCGCATCAGGTCGTCTATATTGTCTGGCACCTCTCCTCCGAATTCTTCGGTGATAGTGCGGGCGGCTCCTATGATCGACCGTGTCTTGTTGTTGGGATATGAGACAGACTTGATATACGCGAATACCTCTTCAGGCGTGGCGGCGGCCAGTGAAGCTGCGTCGGGATATGCCTCGAAAAGGGGAGGGGTGATCATGTTCACCCGTTTGTCCGTGCATTGTGCCGAGAGTATCACGGCTATCAGCAGGTGAAACGGGTTGTCATATTTGAGTTCTGTCTGCGGAGCGGGCATCTCGGCGGCAAACCACTCGAGTGCTTTGGCATAACGCTCTTTTATGGTCATAGGTATCTGTGGCTTATAGGAGTTGTCTGGTAAGATAATATGCACCTATGCATGCGGCCAGTCCGCCGGCTACGGACAGCACCACATAGGTTATGGCAGTCAGCGGTCTGCCTGCCTGGATGAGCTGCATGCTGTCGAGCGCGAATGCCGAGAATGTGGTATAGCCTCCCAGAAAGCCGGCTATCAGCAGGCGGTGCATCCATTGCGGCGCTCCGAAATGTGTCAGCAGCGCCCATACCACACCTATGGCTAAGCATCCTGTAAGATTCACGCCGAGCGTGTGCACATATTTTTCGTATGGCGAGAGGGCGCATTGCTGCACTAAGAAGCGGCTGATGGCACCGATGGCGCCTCCAGCCGCTACAAGTAGTATGTCATATGTCTGTGGCATCGTCGGATATGCCTGTTTTACAGCATGTAAGTCGTAATTTTCATGACTTACTTAATCTAATCTCAGTGGGCGTGTGTGAACTCGCTCAGGAAACGGCGGTCGTTTTCAGAGAAGAGGCGCAGGTCGTTTACCCTGTATTTCAGGTTGGTGATGCGTTCCACGCCCATGCCGAAAGCGAAGCCGGAATACTCCTTCGAGTCTATGCCGCATGCCTCGAGCACATTGGGATCCACCATGCCGCAGCCGAGAATCTCCACCCATCCTGTCCCTTTGCAGAATGAGCATCCTTTGCCTCCGCAGAGGTTGCAGCTTATATCCATTTCAGCAGAGGGCTCTGTGAAGGGGAAGTAGCTCGGGCGCAGACGGATCTTTGTCTCGGGACCGAACATCTCGCGTGCGAAGTAGAGAAGCGACTGTTTGAGGTCGGCGAACGACACCCCTTTGTCAACATACAGTCCCTCTACCTGATGGAAGAAGCAGTGTGCGCGGGCAGAGATCGCTTCGTTGCGGTACACACGTCCCGGGCAGAGAATGCGGATAGGCGGTTTGGAGCGCTCCATCACGCGGGTCTGTACCGACGATGTGTGAGTGCGCAGAAGCACGTCGGGATTGCGCTGTATGAAGAATGTATCCTGCATGTCGCGGGCGGGATGGTCTGCCGCGAAGTTCAGGGCTGAGAATACATGCCAGTCATCCTCAATCTCCGGACCCTGTTCTACTGCATATCCAAGTCTTCCGAAGATCGAGATGATCTCCTGGCGCACAAGCGACAGCGGATGGCGTGTACCCAGAGGCATCGGGGTTGCCGTGCGGGTAAGATCTATTTCGTCAACGCCATCTTCTGCAAACTCTGTTGCCTCCTTGAGTGCGTTGATTTTGTCTGTGGCGAGGGTCTTGAGCTCGTTGATGGCCATGCCGATTGCTTTTTTCTGGTCGGCTGCCACATTGCGGAAGTCGGCCATAAGCTGGTTCACGGCCCCTTTCTTGCTCAGGTATTTGAGGCGGAGTGCCTCTACCTCCTCTGCCGAAGAAGCCTTGAGAGCCTCTACTTCGGCCTTAAGCGCATTTATCTTGTCTAACATTTCTGAAAATGTGCGGTTAGTCTTACTTGCTTAATTAATTGATTACAAATTTACAAAATAATCGTGGGTTGCGGATGTTTTTAAAATTCGTTAAGGAAGTGGTGAAAACGGTTGGCACACCTGCAGCCTACCTTTGTGGTGTAAATCAGTTGTTCACCTTTTAAACATAAAAACATGATCTCTCTTGCCACATATTCCTCCCGCACTTCCGCCAATGTATGCGGATTGTCCGGCAGAACATTTTCAACCTTATCCGATAATGAATTTGTAGTGCAGCCGGCCGACGTGATATTTGTCTCGGCAATGCAATGCGACCGTCAGCTGCTCGAGTGCTCTTTCAGCGGCGTAGGTTCCGTGAGGGAACTTCTGGGGGTGGCAGGCAACGCGCTTGGCAATGTCACGGGGCTGGTGACGCTGCATTTCCGCAACCGCGACCGTGGATGTTCGTTGCGCCGCGCCGTGCGCTTTCACCCTTCGGCACCGCTTTTCGCAACCGCCTGACCAAGGTGTCGCCTCAGCGCCGCATGAGCCGGAAGATCAGCGGTTTTTAAGCAGCCTGTCCATATTCTTTAGCGCTATGGTAAGGCCGGGGCCTACCATGTCGCCGTGGTTATGGCCGTCAAGCTCATAGATGGAAACATCGGGGTGTCCCACAAGTTTCATCATGCGCCACATGTATGCGTTCTCCTCGTAGCGGCCGAAAAGCTCCTCCTCGCGGTCGCCGGTCACTATCACGTAGGGGGGACAGTCGGGGCGCACATGGTAGAGCGGGGCAGTTTCGTCGATGAGGGGCTGCAGTTCACCCATCCCTTTGTTTTTGCGTTGGGCGAAATGGGTTATTACCTGTCCGCTCATGGGCATGAGAGCTGCCAGAGAATCCGGATCCAAGCCGTATTTTGCAAGATATTTTTTGTCAAGTCCCACCATGCTCGTGAGGTACCCTCCTGCCGAGTGGCCGCTGACTACGATTTTGTGCGGATTTCCGTTGTATTGCGCGGCGTTTTTCATGGTCCATGCCACTGCGGCGGCCGCATCGTCGATCACTTCGGCGAGTTCGGCTTTAGGAAGGAGGCGATAGTTCACAGCCACCACTGCAATGCCTTTATCCTTGAGTTCGGCAGGTATGAATTTGCCTCCTCCGGTGAGTCCTCCCCCATGGAACCACACTACCACAGGCACGTCGGTCATGTCTGTCGGGTAATATACATCAAGTTTGCACCTTTCGGTGGAATAAGCGTCTGTATTGGCGGAGTAGGGGATGTCATGGATCTCCTTGTATTGTGCCGCCAGTGCGGCAACAGTGGACACTACACTCAGAAAAGCGGTTATGATCAGTTTTTTCATGTCGTATTTGTTGTTGGTTAAGTAACAGTTTAAAATAATTTTGACTAGCTATTTATGAAATTCCGTATTGTTTGCGCAGGCGGTTCTCGACGATTATTACGGCGAATGAGCGGGGCAACCGAACGTTGTAAAGGTCGAAAGCCCTGTCGAAAAGCGGGGCTATCTCCTCATCCTTGAATCCGGCTATGCCGCATCCGATGCGTGTCACCCAGAATGTGTTTTCGTCCCATTCATAGGCGAGATCTATGAACCGGTCCACGTATGGCCTGATCGTATCCACTCCACCCTGCATTGTAGGGATGGCATAGGATTGTCCCTGAATGCCTTCGCCCTGTCCGAGCTCCGCTCCGAATCTCAGCACGGCCGTGCGCGCGGCACCTCCGAAATGCATGCCGTCGAGATTGCTCCCGAAAACAAATATGTCGTTCTTGTCAAGGCTCGTGATGTTTTCAGGCGTGAATACAAGGCCCTGTATCATCTCCTCGGCTTTGTCATGGATTTCTTTTTCTGTCATATGTCGTTGGCTTAAGGTCATGCAAATATAAGAAAATTCGGCGAAACATAATAGCGAAAGTCGCCCGCAGGGCGGTTCGCAATGGCGAAGCCAATTATGTAAGCCAAATTTTAGTCAAAAATATTTTACGATATGAG
>CADFRV010000025.1 GCA_902836725.1 Muribaculaceae bacterium | reverse complement strand
AAGGTCGGCGACAAAGTCAAAGGCCGCGTAGTGGTTATGGCCGACTACGGTGCTTTTGTAGAGGTTGCTCCCGGCGTGGAAGGTCTTATCCACGTAAGCGAGATGAGCTGGAGCCAGCACCTCCGTTCCGCTCAGGACTTCCTGAAGGTTGGCGACGAGGTAGAGGCCGTAGTCCTCACTCTCGACCGCGAGGAGCGCAAGATGAGCCTCGGTCTCAAGCAGCTCCGTCAGGATCCCTGGGAAGACATCGAGGTTAAATACCCCGTTGGATCGCAGCACACAGCCCGTGTACGCAACTTCACAAACTTCGGCGTATTCGTTGAAATCGAAGAAGGCGTTGACGGCCTCATCCACATCTCCGACCTCTCCTGGACCAAGAAGGTTAAACACCCCTCTGAATTCACCCAGATCGGTGCCGACATCCAGGTTGTCGTTCTCGAGATCGACAAGGAGAACCGTCGTCTCAGCCTCGGCCACAAGCAGCTCGAGGAGAATCCCTGGGATGTATTCGAGACCATCTTCACCGTTGGTTCCGTTCACCAGGGCACAATCATCGAAATGCTCGACAAGGGTGCCGTTGTCGCTCTGCCTTACGGCGTAGAGGGCTTCGCTACTCCCAAGCATCTCGTTAAGGAAGATGGCTCGCAGGCCAAAGTTGATGAGAAACTTGACTTCAAGGTTATCGAATTCAACAAGGACAGCAAGCGCATCATCCTCAGCCACAGCCGCATCTTCGAAGATGAAGCCAAGGCAGAGAAAGCAGAGGCACGCAAGGCTGCCAAACGTCAGCCCCGCAAGGCTGAAGAGGCTCCCGCCCTTACAACTCCCGTAGAGAAGACAACTCTCGGCGACATCGAGGCTCTCGCAGCTCTCAAGGAGAAACTCTCCGGCAAAGCATAATAGAGCCGTCGTCTGACGCATAAACATAGAATCGCCCGAGCCCCCGCGGCTCCGGGCGATTTTTTTGTCTCATGCAAGCCATTGAAATTGAAATCTCCACACGTCCCCGAAATCTCTACATCTCTCTGATTAGCTTCCACACCGCGTTTGTCCGCCTCTTCCTTTCTAAGATTGTTCCCACCTCTTCGAGGTGTTCCCGGGGAACGCCATTCCTACCCCATACCTCGCGGCAAATTTCGGCCTAATGGCCTCATTTCCCGCTCGATATGGGGCTTACATTTTACACGCCACCTCCGGCGGCTCGCTCACACGTCATCCACTGGTTTCCGGTTATTCCCTTTAAGGGTTAAGGAGGATAGATTGGGGTGGAATCAGGGTTGGGAGTGGTAACAATCCCTTAAGTAAGCAGAGTGAGAAGATTTTGGTGGGGCGAATGAGGATGTGTGGAGATTTCGATGGTGAGGCAAATGGGAGACGTGGGGAAAACGTCTGGGATGTGCGGAGATTTCGATGGTGAGGCAAATGGGAGATGTGGGGAAGACGTCGGAGATGTGTGGAGGTTTTGATGTGAGGACTGCGGGATGGCGGGGACGTACGGGCGAGCCACCGGAGGTGGCGTGCCCAATGTAAGCCCCATATCGAGCGGAAAATGAGGCCATTAGGCCGAAATTTGCCGCGAGGTATGGGGTAGGGATGGATCCCCCTGGGAACACCTCGGAGAGGTGGGAACAATCCTGGAGAGGAAGAGGCGGACAAACACGGTGTGGAAGCGAATGGGAATGTGTGGAGATTTTGATGTGTGGCAATAGCTATTTGTGGGTAATCGGGCGACCGTAAAAAAATCCCTGCCGCCTATCGGGATAGACGGCAGGGAATTATGTCTGTGGGCGCCCCCGGCTATGATCCGGAAACGGGCGCCGGCAGTGATATGACTACAGATTATTTGAGGTGTTTCGCGAGTGTGGTGAGGATCTCGTCGCCATGGAGATCACGGGCGATGATAGTCCCGTCGGGGCCGAACAGGATTATGCACGGTATGCCGGTGATGCCGTAGAGATTTGTGGTGGCCTCGGTGCCGTTTACCCATACAGGCCAGGTAAGACCCATGTCAGTGGCAGCCTTGAGCGAGTTGGCAGGCTCGTCCCATACGGCAATACCTACAATTTTCAGGTTTTTGCCCTCGAATTCTTTCTGGGCTTTTCTGATGTAGCGCATCTCCTTGCGGCAGGGCATGCACCATGATGCCCAGAAGTCTACAAGCACATAGTCCCCTTTGCCCACAATTTCGCTCAGTTTGTGGGTGGTGCCGTCGTAGCTGATTTCGAAATCAGTGAATTTCTTTCCGGGCTGTGTGGCCTTGAGGTTTCTCTGGCGGAAAAGCTGCTCGTTGACTTTCTGATATTTTGTGATATCGGGATAGTCGCGTACAAGTGCCTCAAGATCGTCGGCGAGCCAGTTTGAGCCGAATGATACAATGTAGTAGAGGCCCAGGGGATTGGCTATGTTTTTCTTCGTGTTGGTGAGGATAAGCTCATGAAGCTCTTCTGTGAGGGCGTCTCCCATGGCGTTGTCCTGCTGGCTCCGGAAACGGTTTACAATCTGCTGCAGTTCGCTTGTAAAAGTGTTGAGTACATCGTTGAGGCCACCCTTTGTCTCGGTGGGTTTGAGTGCCCCGTTCTCCTCGCCTACATTCATGGTCACGTCAGCGCCTCCGATAAGGAGCCATGCCAAATCAGCATCTCCGATTTTTATGGCGCCGAGGTATGATGTAGTGCCGTCTACGGGGAAAACCGCCTTGCCGTCTTTTACGGCGATTGAATCTACGGCTTCACCCGTATCTACGTTTGATAATACCGCCATCTGGCCGTTCAGTGAGGCGGGCACGTTCACTGTGGTGGAGTATTCAGCTCCCCACATAGCGGCAGGTATAAGGGCCGCGGCGGCGAGTATGTTTCTGAGTATAGTCATATTGTAAAAGTGTTTGGTTATGGATTGGTGTGTAAAGGTAATATTTTCGGTGGATATAAAAAATAGTTAACCGACTAAAAATTGTCAGGCAGTTTGCTGTCCGGTGTTTTTTTGCTACTTTTGCATTGATGGAACAGAACAGGCCTGTTTCCCCGAAGGGGAAGATCAAGAATTTCTATGAGCGCGGAGCCGACGACGGAGCTGTCATGGGAGTGTATCTCGTGGCGCTTTTCGCGTTGATGGTATATTCGATGTCGGTATCTTTCGCCGCCGTTGCGGCAATGGCCATGATGATCGGAGTGCCTGTGCTGGTCTTTTATTTTCTCCGGCGCACCCATCGCAGCGCGCATGGCATGACGGTGTTCTCCGCATTGTGGATGCAGGGTATCACGATGTTCATTTGCGCCAGCCTGATCTTCGGTCTGGCTTCGTTTGTTTATCTCAAGTGGATTGATCCGGCCTTTATCCGCTCGATGCTGGAGGCGGCCGCCGATTACTACGGGAAACTTTCAGGTGCAGGCGAGGTCTACGACACTATGGCCGAGGATCTGAATATGATTCTGCGCAACAACATCCTTCCCTCCCCTGCCACGCTTGTGATGGCCTGGATGTGGCTGATCGTTTTCAGTGGATCGCTGCTGTCGATGCTTGCGGCGGGTGTGGTGAAAATGTGCAAGGTGAGCGCGCGCGATTAAAATTTTACAGACTGAAAAAATGGATATATCAGTAATAGTGCCGTTGTATAACGAGGCTGAATCGCTTCCCGAACTTGAGGCGTGGATAGAGCGTGTGATGAAGGCCAACGGCTTCAGTTACGAGGTGATTTTTGTAAACGACGGCTCCACCGATGATTCATGGGATGTGATAGAGCGTCTTGCCGCCGCAAATCCTGCCGTGAGGGGGGTGAGCTTCCGTCGCAACTACGGCAAAAGTCCGGCGCTGAACACCGGTTTCCGACGCGCCAAAGGGGATGTGGTGATAACGATGGACGCCGACCTGCAGGATTCACCCGACGAGATCCCCGAACTGTACCGCATGATAACCGAGGAGGGGTACGACCTGGTGAGCGGATGGAAACAGAAACGCTACGACCCTCTGTCGAAGACTATCCCTACCAAGCTCTTCAACGCCACGGCGCGCAAGGTGAGCGGCATAAAGAACCTGCATGATTTCAACTGCGGCCTCAAGGCATACCGCAACAAAGTGGTGAAACGCATCGAGGTCTACGGAGACATGCACCGCTACATACCCTATCTGGCAAAAAATGCCGGCTTCACACGCATCGGGGAAAAGGTGGTGAAGCACCAGGCCAGAAAATACGGCAAGACGAAGTTCGGTCTCGACCGTTTTGTAAACGGTTATCTCGATCTGGCCACGCTATGGTTCACGAACAAGTTCGGGGTTAAGCCGATGCATTTCTTCGGCCTGCTCGGTTCGCTTATGTTCCTGCTCGGGCTTGTGGCTGTGATCATTGTCGGCGCAAGCAAACTGTATGCCATGCATACCGGAGGGCACTATACTCTGGTGACAAATTCCCCATATTTCTATATCGCGCTCACGATGATGCTGCTCGGCACGCAGCTTTTCCTCACGGGATTCATCGGTGAACTTGTGGTGCGCAACTCTCCGAGGCGCAACGAATATGAAATCGAAGAGGAGATTGGTGAGGATACAGATGCATGACCCGTCCACGATATGAGAAAAGGAACTGATGTTGATATAAGCCGGTGCGGCGGTCTGCGTGGTCTCGTGCGCATTCTGGGGGCGCTTCTGTGCTCCTGGCTGATGGTATGCGCCCTCGGGGGATGCAATACCGACGGGTGTGCCGACAACAGGAGCGCCCTCCCGCTGATGGCGTTCTATTCCGCGACGACGGATGCTCCGATGGTGCTTGATTCGGTAGCCATAGGGGGAGTTGACGCTCCGTCCGATTCGCTGCTTGTTTTCCCCGGCCAGACTACCATTTCGGCCTATCTGCCGTTCCGTTTCGATAAAAGCTCCACATCGTTTTTCATACATTATGAATACCGTGAGCAAGGGCTTGACGACCCGCGTCTCAACGATACCATCACCTTCCACTACACTTCCCGACCGTATTTCGCTTCTGAAGAGTGCGGCGCACTGTTTGTTTATGAAATCAACCGGGTTGATTATACCCGCCATCTTATCGAGTCGGTTGTTGTTACCGACTCCGTAGTGACGAACGGCGATATGGAGCGTATACGGGTATATATCCGCACCTCGGAAGCGGAAACCGCCGCTGCAGGAAAGGGGGTGGGCCTATGAGACTGAGCGCATATATGGCTGCATTATGCATGGCCATCATCCTTATGGGAGTGCCCGCGCTTTCGGCACAGCGCCGTATAAATCCCGTACAGAACGCCTCCAAAGAGCTGCAGGGAAAGAATGAGCGGCGTCAGGAGGGTGATACTATCGACATGAGCAAGCTCAAGCAGATACACGATGCCAACGGCAAGGTGGTGCTTGTGGACACCGTGTCGGGCAAAGAGATTCCCGATTCTGTGGCAAACGGTCTGGTGCCCGGCGGCGAGATCCCGAAGATGATAAATCCGCTTTTTCATTCCGCTTCGGTGAGTGTGGATATCTGGGATCCGGTGATGCGTGCTTTCGGACAACATTACGGCCTTGTAGAGTTCTCGGCGGAGCTGAATCTCCATAACAGATATATACCGGTCGTGGAGATCGGTCTGGGTCAGACGGATTACACTCCTGAGGAGAACAATTATACATACCGGGTGCCGGTTACACCCTATTTCCGCATCGGATGCAACTACAACTTCCTGTACAACAGTAATCCCGACTATCTGGTGATGGCCGGTGTGCGTTTCGGTTTCACACGCTTCAGCTATGATGTGAACGATGTGACGGTAAACTCCGACTACTGGGGGGAGAGCGCCGTGATAGATTTTCCCCGCCAGAACTGTTCCTTCAGCTACATGCAGTTTGTGTTCGGTCTGAGGGTAAAGGTGTTCGGCCCGGTTTCGATGGGATGGTATTTCCGATACAAAGCGAAACTGCATGAGGCAAAGGACAATTACGGTAAGCCCTGGTATATACCCGGTTTCGGTTCACGCAAGGGAGCCATCACCGGATCGTTCTATGTGGCCTATACCATCCCGCTCCACAAGAAGGAGGTGGAACCGGTAGTAGAGTGAAATTCGGAAAGGGATCAGAGGGAATCAGAGGTATCAGAGGAATCAAAGGAGTCAGAGCCATCAGAGGTATCAGAGGAATCAGAGATCTCAGGCTCTTCCGGAATTTCTAAATTTCTATTTTCTCAATTTCCCAATTTCTTAATTTCTCAATTTCTGATCTCCCGTATACCGGAACAAAAGTTTTCTTGCTTGACTTCTCATGCTCTAACTTCTAACTTCTAAATATATGATAGCAATTTGCAGTGACCACGCCGGTTACGAATTGAAATCGATCCTCGAGGGATATCTTGAGGCAAACAATCTTGAATTTGAGGATTTCGGCACATTCAGCGCCGAGAGTTGCGACTATCCTGATTTCGCCCATCCCTGTGCCAGTGCGGTAGAGGAGGGGAAATGCTATCCGGGTATCGCCATGTGCGGTTCCGGCAACGGCATTGCCATGACACTTAACAAACATCAGGGTATCCGTGCCGCCCTATGCTGGACACCCGAACTGGCAGCCCTCGCACGGCAGCACAACGATGCAAACGTGCTTGTGCTTCCCGCGCGCTTTATCGCCCCCGAAGAGGCCATAAAGATAGTTGATACCTTCCTTTCCACTTCATTCGAGGGTGGACGCCATCAGCGCCGCATCGACAAGATACCGGTGAAGTGATCGCCGTGTGCCCGCTTTGAGAATGCTTCCGCGCATCCTATTAAAAAATGTTATATAGGGGAACCATACGGTAAAAGTTCCCGTTTTAGTCTCGAGACAATATTCGAAACTAAAAACTTACTGTTATGGATAATACCCAGAAAGATCAGGCTATTGCCGGTGCGGCCGCAGGTGCCGCGCGTGTTGCCGCACAAGTCAGCGCAGAAGCTGCGCAGGTCGCATCAAAGGCTGAGATGCAGGTTGCCAAAGACAAAGCCGCCGAGGCTATTGCCGCCGCAAAGGAGAAGGCAGGCGACCTGAAAGACAAGGCTGCGGATATGGCACACAAAGCCGCCGACAAGGCGGGGGATTTGAAAGATGCCGCTATGGAGAAAGGATCCTCCATACTTGACAAAGTGAAGGATTTTGCCGCCGATACCCTTGAGTCGGGTGCCAAGGCTGCCGGCAATCTTGCCGATAAGTTGCGTGACTGACGTGTATTGGCCACGACTAAAAGTACAGACAGCCCGCATGCATATGGAGATGATGCATGCGGGCTGTCTTGTGTATTTGCGCTGAAAAATCAGTTTTTGGAGGCGAAATCAGTCTTTGGCGGCGAGAGGTGCTGGTGTGGAGTATACGCGGGCGGCCAACTCCTTGTCAAACATATAGAGGCCATAGCCGTTGTCGCCGATCTTCTCAAGAGCGTCGATATATTCGCGTGCTGTCTCTTCCTCTTCCACCTGCTCGTTGATGAACCACTGGAGCATGTTCTGGCTAGCGTAGTCGCGCTCGGCGGTAGCCACTGCATAGATGTCGTTGATGAGCGATGTCACTTTCTGTTCGTGTGCGAGAGTGGCTTTGAAAGCGGCCAGAGGGGACTCCCACTCGGTCTCTACGGCGGCGATAGGCTCGAGCATCACTTTGCCGTCACGCGAGTTGATGTAGTTCATGAAGATGGTGGCATGGTCCTGCTCCTCCTTGAACTGTATCATGAACCAGTTGGCGATGCCGCTGTAGCCTTTGTTGGCGAAGTGCATAGACATGGAGAGATAGAGATATGCTGACCAGAATTCAGCATTGATCTGGGCGTTGATAGCCTTTTCAACTTCTTTGTTAAGCATAGGATATTGTAAATATTATGAGAGTTGTATCAAAGAATGCGACGTTCAGAAACTGTATGAGATGCTTGCCGTGAACATGGCGCCGTTGTATCCTTTTACGAATGTGTATCTTCCTGAGACACCCAGACGAAGGCTTTCAGACAGCGCTACGTTGGCGCCGGCGCCGGCATTCAGACCCAGACGCGACGTGCGGTTGCTCACGTCGTGGTTGTCATCGTTGAGGCGCAGGCTGCCGTGGCGGTTCCAGCTTGAATAATTGATGCCTGCCAGCGGGTATATGTCCCAATTCTGCCCTACGGGAAAAGGCACCTGCGCGTTCACATTGAGCTGCAGGGCGTCTGTGTTGTGATGTCTGAAAATATATGTGGCGTCAGGTGCGAGTCTGAAATGGCGGGCGAAGCGATATGTGAATGTCACTCCTGCCACAGCTGACCGGTTGTAGGTGTGATAGCCTGTTGTAAGTCCGACTGTTTTTTCTCCCTTACAGTAGTCCGCGGCATGGCAAGCCGTTCCTGTCAAGGCCGAGGCCACGGCTGCTGCGAAAATACAAGTTTTAAAATTCATTAGCAAATGTCGTTTGAACTCACAAACAATCGGTAGTTGAAAAATGTTGCCGGAGAGGGAGAAATGAAGCAGAACAAAGTTACACTATTCCGCAGGTATATGCAAACCAAAAGCGAAAAAATAGCTAACTTCGCATTGTGAAATCAGTCTACCGTATACTGCGCTCCCTGTTGGTGGTCGCCATCATCATTGCAGTGGCTTTCCCTCTGGTACTTTTCGTGGCTCTGTCGCTTCCCGCGGTGCAGAGCCGTGTGGCGTATCAGTGCGAGAAGGAACTGTCTGTCTTGCTTGACTGCAAGGTTACGGTAGGAGGACTCGGCATTGTGCCGTTCAACCGTGCTGTGCTCCGCAATGTGACGGTGGAGACCGCCCCCGGCGATACGGCGCTTACCGTAAGGCGCCTCGGAGCGGGCATAAGAATTTCCAGCCTTCTCTCTGCCGGTGAGCCTTTGACTGTCAATTATGTGGAGCTTGTGGGGCTTGATGCGCGCCTTCGTCGGGACAGTGCGGGCGCGCCCCTGAATATACAACCGATAATCGACGCTCTTTCCCCTAAGGAGAAAAACAAGCCCCCCACGAGGTTTGATCTTAAGATCAACACTGTGATGATCCGCTCCTCGAAACTGAGCTATGATGTGGGACCTGTGATCGCGGATGGCGGCGGGGAGGCCCGGCGTTTTTCTCCTGACCATGTGGCTGTAGAGCAGTTCCGCGCCGACATACGTCTGCCACGTCTGCGCAACGACGATTTCCTCATAAGTGTGAAGCGACTGGCTTTTGCCGAGAGAAACTGCGGGTTTGTGCTTGACAATCTCGCTGGCGACTTCATCATATCCTCCGCGTTGCTTGCCGCCCGCAACATGCAGGTGGTGCTCCCGCAGTCGCATCTGCGGTTTGATGATATGGAGATTCCCCTTAAGGGTGGGATGCGCAATGTGGCGGAGGCATTGAAAACCGCGCGCCTTGAGGCCGGTCTGCGCTCCGGAAGCAATCTGAGGCTTGATGACATGGCAGCTTTTGTGCCGCGGCTTAGGGATCTGCCTGTGGATGTGCTTTTCGAGCGTTTTGCCCTCCGTGGCAATCTCAATGGGTTCGAGGCCGATATGCGGCTTCTGTCGGATGCGCATGTGTCGCTGGAGCTGACAGGGGAAGCCGCACATCTGTCGTCGGACGATAACAGGAAAATATCTGTCTCCCGTTTGGCCGTCGATGCCGATGGCGCCGGAGTGCAACAGGTTCTTCAGCAGGCGCATCTGCTCAACGCCGATATGCCATTGAAACTTCGCACGCTCGGACATGCCGGTGTCGAGATCGCCGGTTCGCTCGAGGGGAAAAATCTGAAAGGGAAGATCGGCATAGCGGCCGCTCCCGGCCGTATTACGGCTGAGACTTCCGGTGTGTTCCGGAATGCCGGAGATTTCAGTCTGGATGCCAGCGTGGCTACGGAGGGGGCGCTTGATCTTGCCGGACTGCTGCCAAATCTGCGCATAGGTGAAGTCGATGGCGATCTGGATGCTTCAGTCGCCCGTAAAGGGGGGCGGGTCCAGGGCGCCGCGGATGTGGAGATTGACCGCTGCGTGTTCCGCGATGTAGCCTACGAGGCGGTCAAAGCGCATGCGGAGATCGAGGATGGTGTGGTGAGGGGATCGGCCGGTATCGACAATCCCGGTATCGCCCTCAGCCTTGAGGGTGCGTACTCCCTTAATAAGGACAGCAAGCTGATAGAGCTTGATATGGATATCGCCCGTTTTATCCCGTCGATGCTGAACCTCACGGAAAAGTCGCCCGGTGCCTGCTTCAGCGGCGCGTTGGATATGGCTCTGGAAGGGAGCGGTTTCAATCGCCTGCGGGGCACCGCCTCGCTGAACCATATCCGTTATTCGCGTGCCGCCGGCGATGAACTCACACTCGACAATTTCCTTGTTACAGCAGATTCCACACGCATCACTGTGAGAAGCGATTATATAGACGGTGAGTTGAGCGGCGCATATGATTTCGCCGTTATCGCAGGTGATCTCAGGCATATCGCCGGAATGGTTTTCCCGGCGCTTGTGCCGCAGATGGCGGCCGCGCACGCAGATGTGCGTGAGTCCGGCAACGACTTCAGATTTGATTTCACCATAAAAGAGACAGAGCGGCTTGCCGGATTTTTCAATCTCCCAGTGAGTGTGGTATACCCTGTGAGACTGTATGGCGCATTTTCAGGGCCGTCGCGTGATCTTGCCCTCAGTGTCGACGCGCCATATCTGAGGCAGGGAAACAAGCTGATAGAGAACACTGTGATAGGCGCGTCCATGTCGGGTGAGGAAAATATGGCGAACCTGGATATCTCCACTAATATGCCTACCAAAAACGGCCTGATGGGCATAATGCTCCAGACACGCGGGGGAGCAGACCGTCTGTCAACTGACATTTCGTGGAAAATAAACCGCGAGCAGGCTTACGAGGGTAATATCGGGATCGCGGCGATGTTCAGGCGTGATTCCGACAAGGGGCTTTACACCGATGTTGATATCGCCGAAAGCACACTTACCTTCAACGACTCCACATGGATCGTGAATCCTGCCAAAGTCACCGTGTCGCCCCGGCATGAGGTGAAGGTGTCGGGTCTGAATGTGCACCGCAGCAACCAGTATGTGAAGATTGAGGGCAGTGTGAGCGACAATCCATGGGACCTTCTGACCCTTGACCTGCGTAATTTCTCGCTTGATTATCTTTTTGAGTCACTCGGAATAGACAAGGTGATGCTCGGCGGTGATGCCACAGGCACTTTCTATGCCTCGCGCCTGCTGTCGCCGGAACCGAGACTGGAGACACCGGGGTTGAATGTGAAAGGGATCAGTTACAACAAGGTTGTGCTCGGCGATGCCGATGTGCGCTCGCGGTGGGAGCCTGAGACACGGGGCATAACCCTCGACGCCACCATTGACTCTGACGAGGGGCGCCGTTCGCTTGTCAACGGAGCCATATATCCGATGAACGAGTCGCTTGACCTCACGTTCACGGCCGATCGTGTGAAAGTGGGGTTCATGCAACCCTACATGGAGGCGTTCGCATCCGACATCAGCGGATACGCTTCGGGACGCGCGCGCCTCTGGGGCACATTCAAATATATCGATCTCGAAGGGGATGTGTTCGCCGACGACCTGCGTCTCAAGGTCAACTTTACCAACACGTATTATACGGCCACCGACTCGGTGCATTTCAGGCCGGGACTGATAGATCTCAACGGCATACGGATCAAGGATTCCGAAGGGCATACGGCAAATCTCAACGGCTGGGTAAGGCATAAGTTCTTCAAGGAACCGAGATTTGAATTCGGTGTTACAGACGCCTATGATTTCCTGAGCTATAATACCACCGCGCGCGACAACCCCGTGTGGTACGGCAAGATCTACGGCAACGGTTCGGCATTTGTGAAAGGTGAGCCGGGAAGGGTAAATATATCGGTGGATATGTCCACGGCACCGCGCTCCACCTTCACTTTCGTATTGTCTGACCAGGAGGTGGCCGATGAGTTCTCGTTCCTCACTTTCCGCGACAAGAACACCCTTTCCGCCGAGTTGTCGGATACATTGCGTCTGGAACGCGACACCTCAATGGATATAGTGAACCGTCTGCGCTCACTCGCCGAGAACCACGATGCCGATACCCCCTCGGACTACGAGATATCGCTGCAGATGCGTGTGACGCCCGATGCGCGGCTCAATCTGGTGATGGATCCAGTGGGCGGTGACCGCATACGCGCCAACGGCAGCGGACACCTGAGGATGGATTACGGTTCCGCCAACAATGACCTGCGCATGTACGGCACCTATACGCTCGACAGGGGAAGCTATAATTTCACCTTGCAGGACATCATCATAAAGGATTTCACGATAAAACCCGGAAGCCGCATAACATTCAACGGCGATCCATACAACGCAGGGCTTGACATACAGGCTGCCTATGCGCTGAACGCCAACCTGAGCGATCTTGACGAATCGTTCCTGCAGGACAAGGATCTCAACCGCACCAATGTGCCGGTGCATGCCATACTGAAAGTGGCAGGAGACCTTGTGGCGCCCGAAATATCGTTTGACCTGGAGTTTCCCACACTCACCACCGACGTCTACCGCAAGGTGCGCTCAATCATCAGCACCGACGACATGATGAACAGGCAGATAATCTATCTGCTGGCTCTTAGCCGGTTCTATACTCCTGATTATATGGCCTCCACCACAAAAGGAAATGAACTTGTGTCGGTGGCCTCGAGCACCATTTCCTCTCAGCTGTCAAATCTTTTAGGATCAATTTCGGAAAACTGGAACATTGCCCCGACTTTCCGCAGCGACCGCGGAGACTTCTCGGATGTGGAGGTGGATGTGGCTCTTTCCTCGCGTCTGCTCAACAACCGCCTGCTGTTCAACGGCAATTTCGGATATCGCGACAATTCATTGAATACCTCGCAGTTTGTGGGCGACTTCGATCTGGAATACATCCTTGACCGCCCGGGCATGTGGCGCCTCAAAGCCTATAACAGGTATAACGACCAGAACTATTATCTGCGCACGGCTCCTACCACACAGGGTGTGGGTGTGGTGCTGAAGCGCGATTTCGACAGCTTCTTCTCGTTCCTAAAGCCACTTGTGCGCCGCTCCAGGAAGTCTGTGCCGCAACCGGTACAGGAGACACCTGCCGATACGCCCTCCCCTTCGGGATCGTCAGTCCCCTCAGACAGCGCCGCCGTCACTCCTCCCGCCGAGCGCACCACGCCGCCCCCACGTGTCAAGCCGGTGGCGCGACCCGGGCATGGCAAGTAATACAGCAAGGAAATACAAATGCTACGGCATGCAGGTGATATACGTGCTTGCCGTAGCGTTTGTTTGTGTATGATGGTGTGATTATCAGTGGCAGCATCCGTCGCCGCATCCGCATGAATCGCCGTCGCCGCAATGGTCGTGGTTGCATCCGCATCCGCAACCGCCCTGGAACGGTTTGATCTCCTCCGGGGTGGCCTCACGCACTGCGAGGATCTTGCCGTCGAAACGCACAGCCTTGTCGGCAAGGGGGTGGTTGAAGTCCATTTTCACATGTGTGTCAGTTACTTCCTTGACAATGCCAGTGATGCGGAATCCGTCAGCGGTCATCATGGGGACAGCTGCACCGACTTTGATCATCTTGTCGTCGAATTTGCCGTCGATGGTGAACACGTCGCGTTCAAGTTCCACAACCTGGTCGGGATCATATTTTCCGAATGCTTCGTCTGCAGAGGCGGTGACATTGAATTTACCCCCTACTTCCAGTCCTTCGATAGCTTTTTCAAGAGGACGGATCATGCCTTGGGTCACACCGAAGACAATCTTCTCAGGATCCTCTTCGTTAGTCTGGTGCACGAGTTTTTCTGTGCCGTCGGGCTCGATAGCGTAGAGGTCATATCCGAGTTCCACGTATTTGCCCGGTTCGATTTTTTCCATAATTCTTATGTTTTTGATTGTTTGAAAGTTCTTAAAGTATAACGTCTGGGGGAGGGAGAAGTTGGAGGAAGAGAGTGATCAGAGGAATCAGAGGAATCACAATTTTCTGAATTTCTATTTTCTCACTTTCTTAATTTCTCACTTTCTCCATTTCTTATTTCTCAACTTCTCACTTCCCCGTCAGGATCCCGCGGATGTCGGAGAGTTTGTTGAGGGCCTGGAGAGGGGAGAGGTTGTCGATATCGAGGTGAAGGATCTCGTCGCGGATCTGGGAAAGCACAGGATCGTCGAGCTGAAAGAAGGTCATCTGCATTCCCGGCGCGCTCTCAGGCTGCGGTGCGGCGACTTTTTTCTTCCCTTTGGTGGTTTTGCCTGTTGGCGCTTCCTGTGACGAGGAGGTGTCGAGTGGTGAATGGCGGTTGAGATGCTCAAGCTGCCTTAGTACCTCCGACGCACGCTCCACAATGCTGCGGGGCATGCCGGCGAGTTTCGCCACATGTATGCCGAAACTGTGCTCGCTCCCTCCACGCGCGAGTTTGCGCAGGAACACCACTTTGCCGTCGATCTCCTTTACCGAGACATTGAAATTCACCACGCCGGGATATGACTCCTCCATCTCGTTGAGTTCGTGGTAATGGGTCGCGAAAAGCGTTTTCGGTTTCAGCGGCGAGGAGTTGATATGCTCCACTATGGCCCAGGCAATGGAGATGCCGTCGTAGGTGGAAGTGCCGCGTCCCAAAAGTATCAGGGAGCGGCGGCTCATGTTGTTGAGGATAGAGGCGGCCTCGTTCATCTCCACCATGAATGTGGATTCCCCGAGGGAGATATTGTCGGAAGCGCCCACGCGGGTGAAAATCTTGTCTACAACGCCTATGTGTGCTGAGTCGGCGGCCACGAAACTGCCTATCTGCGCCAGCAGCACGTTGAGAGCCGTCGAGCGTAGCAGGGCCGATTTACCCGACATGTTGGGGCCAGTGATCATCATCACCTGTGTGGCGTCGTTGTCGAGATGCACGCTGTTGGTAATATAGGGGGTACCGGCCGGCAGCTCTTTCTCTATGACGGGATGTCGCCCTTCGCGTATCTCTATCTCAAGCGAATCATCCACCACAGGGCGGTTGTAGTGGTTCTCCAGTGCCACACGGGTGAACGACAGCAGTGTGTCGAGCCGTGCCAGCAGCTGCGCGTCGGTCTGGATGGCTCCCACATATTCCGCCAGTCCGGCCACAAGGGAGTTGTACAGACGTGTCTCTATGATCTCTATCTTTTCCTGGGCGGTGAGTATCTTCTCCTCGTATTCCTTTAGCTCCTGTGTGATGTAGCGCTCGGCGTTTACCAGTGTCTGTTTTCTTATCCAGCACTCCGGCACCTTGTCGCGGTGGGTATTGGTGACCTCGATATAATATCCGAACACATTGTTGTAGCCGATCTTGAGGCTCGGGATTGATGTTGCCTCGCTTTCGCGCCGCTGTATCTCGAGCAGGTAGTCCTTCCCCTGATAGGCTATGTGGCGCAGCTCGTCGAGTTCGGCATCCACTCCGGCCTTTATCACGTTTCCGCGGTTGAGGAGATTCGGCGCGTCCTCCACAATCTCTTTCGCGATGCGTTCGCTGATAAGGTGGCAGGGGTTGAGCTGTTCGCCGATGGCACGCAGCGGTTCGCACTCCACCCCCTGCAGCAGTTCCTTTATCGGGGCTATGGCTTCGAGGGCATGCCGCACCTGCACCATTTCTCGGGGAGTGATGCGGTTAACGGCGACTTTGGATATCAGTCGCTCGAGATCGCCGATGCGTTCGAGCTGTTCGCGCAGGTCAATCACTTC
>CADFRV010000024.1 GCA_902836725.1 Muribaculaceae bacterium | reverse complement strand
ATGTTCATCGTGAAGTTCGACAACTACATGAAAGAGGACGGCACCTTCCCCGCCGACACCGCCACATTCTTCAGCAACAAAAAGCTGTGGCGCTTCGACCGCAACGTGCGCATGCGCAACATCAACGGCGACCGCTTCCTCACCCACCAGCTCTTCTGGGACCAGAACCTAAGGAAAATCTACTCTGACTCTTTTATACACATCGAACGCTCAGACCGCATCATCGAGGGCTATGGCTTCGAATCAAATGAAAACATGACCTCCTACAAAGTGATGCGCCCCACGGCAAGCCTCCCCACCGACGGCTTCCGCACAGAGCATCACCCCTCCGACACCACCGGCGGCTGAAACAGGAGTCAGAGCCATCAGAGCCATCAGAGGAATCAACAAAACTATTCTTGCTTGACTTCTAATGCTCTTACTTCTCAATTTTCTCAATTTCTTTATTTCTTAATTTCCCAATTTCTTTTTATCCCCCCTGCTCCATGACCTTCTGGATCATCATCACCATAATATCGCTTCTGTTCTCGGCACTGTTTTCAGGCATCGAGATCGCCTATGTGACATCAGACCGCGTGCGTGTGGAACTCGACATACAGAAAGGAGGCCTGGTAGGACGCCTGCTGAACCTCTTCTATTCACACGCAGACTTCTTCATAACCACAATACTTGTGGGAAACAACATAGTGCTCGTGATCTACGGCATGGGAGCCGCGAAGATGATAGAACCGTGGCTTGAGACCATCTGGCCCAACCAGGCATTCATACTCATTGCGCAGACACTCATTTCCACGGGCATAATTCTCATCACAGGCGAGTTTCTCCCCAAAACCATATTCCGTATCAACCCCAACCGTTCCCTGCGTGTAGTTGCTCCATTTACCGGCTTGCTTTACATGATCCTCTATCCCATATCGCTCTTCACGACATGGCTCTCCAAACTTCTGATGCATATAGCCGGGGTCAAGGACAACAACCCCAAGCTTGGCAACATCTCGCTCGGCGATCTGAACGAATATCTCGAGCAGACCATCGACGAGACCACCGACGAGAAAAAAGAGGTGGAGCACGAAGTGAAGATATTCCACAACGCGCTTGACTTCTCAACCATCCACCTGCGCGACTGCATGACACCGCGCAACGAGATCGTGGCTGTCGACATCGACAACACCACCCGCGAGGAACTCAGCAGGCTTTTCACCGAATCAGGCCGCTCCAAGATCATCGTATACCGCGACGACATCGACAATGTGCTCGGATACATACATGTCAGCGAACTATTCACCCCTGAGCGCGACTGGAAAGAGCACCTCAAGGATGTAGTCTTCGCGCCGGGCACACTCATGGCCAACAAAATGATGCGCCGCCTGCTCGCCGAAAAACGTTCCATAGCGATCATCGTCGACGAGTTCGGAGGCACTTCCGGAATGGTCACACTCGAGGACTTCATGGAAGAGATCTGCGGCGACATTCAGGACGAGCACGACAAAGTGCAGCTCATAGAACGCGAGATCGCTCCCGGCATATACGAATTCTCGGGGCGCGCCGAGACGGAATATATAAACGACACCTACCATCTCGACATACCCGAGGGGGACGAATACCAGACTCTGGCAGGATACATCCTCTATACAACCGGACAGATACCTGAAAAAGGAGCCGTCCTCGAGCTTGACGGGTTCCGTATGGAGATCATCGACAAGTCCGACAATCGTCTCGAACTTATACGTGTGAGCCGCATGCCGGACGCAGAGGCATAAAAAGCATATTCAGACATAAAAAAATCACATTTACAAAGCCCTGAAAGCCAAAGGGAAAGCCAAAACTAATTAAAAAAGTTGCAAAAAAGTTGCAAAAAGATTTGGCGGAATCAAAAAAACGTCCTAACTTTGCAACCGCAAACGAGAGGGAAACCAACCACTCAAGAGAGAGACAAAATGGTTGACCTGACAAAGTTCCCCTCGAGGTTGTCACTAATTTTCTTGGTGCGGTAGTTCAGTCGGTTAGAATATCGGCCTGTCACGCCGGGGGTCGCGAGTTCGAGTCTCGTCCGCACCGCAGGAGAGAGAGGAGAATGACTAATTTAAATCTTCGGATTTGGTTAGTCATTCTTTTTTTATATCCATTCCTCTCCACGCTATCCATCCCGGAACTGTATATTCATTCAAATTCATTCACATTGGTCCCGATTGGCATACATGCTGTTGCATAATTTAAAGTAATTGATTAGATTTGCCATCATTACCTCGAGACCACGCCATATAATTACAAATATTAGTACTATTTCTCGCTAAACCGACAAATTTATCACAAATCCCACAGACAAAACCCGGAAACCGAGACACAGTCCCCCCCAAAAAACATTAAAACATATATTTATGAAGAAAATCTTTACCCTTGCATTATTGCTTACAGCTGCGGCAACCGCTACAAATGCCGGTACACCGAAACAGGTGGCAGCCAAAATAACGCCGGCCACAGGCGGGACTATAACGGCTACAAACTCAGAAGTAATAACCGACACCCCGGAAGGCACGCTCATAGACCCGCTTTATTGCGCGTCTGAAGCATCATATTTCATTTACTCATCGGCATTGGTTACTGTAACCACAAACGGCTACGCGGGCGCTATGGTACGCACAGACGAGGCCATATACATCCGCGACATCATCAGCGAATATAACGCGCCCCAGACATACTGGGTCAAGGGTGATATCGGGGACGACGGCAGTGTGACATTCCGATTCCCCCAGCTCATATACCACAACGAAAGCAATCCTGCCGCCGACCGGTATATTGCCCTGATGACACCCCAGTCAAACGGCACGAGCATTTCACTGAAAGTGGTAGAGGGGAACTGTGATCTCAAAATGAAATGGGATGGCAACCGGCTTGTACAGGCCATGCCTGAATTTGCAGACCCCAAATTAAACCAATACGCAGGCATCGTCGGCGTTATTGACGCGACAGGCGACTTTGTCAGCTATGGCGAGCAGGGTCTTTCCTACAAAGTGGAAGACCTCAAACCGCTTGAAGCCCCCGCCGACATGCAGACTAGCCGATACCTTTTCGATTACAACAACGGCAACAACGAAGCCAAAACCAACGTGATCACAGTAGGAATATCCGGCGACGAGGTCTGGTTCAAGGGCCTCAACACATTCATTCCCGAAGCATGGGTAAAAGGCACCGTCTCCGACGGAACCATATCAATTCCTTCCACCTACACGGGGGTATATGAGGGATATCTCACCTATGTCACCGGCATTTCAGAGGACAACAAGCAACTTGTATCTCCCCTTACCATCAAGCAGAACGGCGACAGGTATACCATCAACGGGAGCCTTTTCATCAGCATCGGCGACGAGACTGTGGACTTCAACAGCAACCGTGTTTTCACAAACGGATTCTTTACCCCATATACCGAAAGCACAAAGACACCGGCCACTCCGGTAATAGATACTTCCGAGGAAGGCACAGAGGCATTCGATGAAAACGAAGGGATGGGAGCGCTGATTTTCACAATGGACGCCGTTGATACCGAAGGTTATCCCCTTGACCAGTCGAAACTGTATTACAACGTGTTCAGCAACGGAAAGCTTTATACCTTCGATAAAGACCTGTATGGCCTTGAGGAGGATATGACAGACATCCCCTACGCATTCCAGGGCGATCTCATCATGTCGATGTACGGGTATTTCTTCGTATTCTTCCTCGAGGATATGGACTCCATCGGCGTAAGAGCCGTGTACAAGGACGGGGATAACACCACCTACTCCGAAATCGCCACCCATCAGTTCCGCGAGGCCGGTATCAGCGCGCCTTCCGTCGCACCTGAGGCTGTTTCCGAAGAATACATCAATCTCAACGGGCAGAAAGTGAGCGAGCCCGCCCAGGGGATCTTCATCAAGCTCACACGTTACGCCGACGGATCAAGCAACGCGGAAAAGACCGTAGTCCGCTAACAGCGGCATACGGCTCCACTTTCGGGGGCAGCCGCATGAAATAATCCAATAAATAGAGCGCAGTTCAATTCTCCAATTTTGAACTGCGCCCTATTTTTTTACATCATACATTGACATGTCAAAAGTTTTGTATACCTTTGCCCCAAACAACATTTTTCCAACAAAACGCCAATTTATGAAGCATTTCTACCTATTACTCCTTGCAATCACAGGCATTCTGCCACACACAAGCGCACAAGCTCCCGACCGGGACACAAGACTTAACGCGCGTAAGTTTACACCGGCCGTCCGCATCCAGCCCAACGGTACCACACAGATAATCACACAGGCGCCCGAGGGCACTACAGGCGAGTATTCCCGTGGAGGAGGAGCCTATTACGCCGTAATGGGAAGCGTACAGACGGCCGCATACGAAGGGGTGGCTACTGAGATAATAGCCGGCACCGACGGCAGTTATTATCTTTACAATCCACTGTCTCAAGCCGACACAGACTCATATCTCCGCCTCGATATGGAGGACGGCAAACTGGTGGCGCATCTCCCGCAGCCGGTACTGCAGGGTATGGTCAATGAAGAAGAGGTGACCTTGTCGCTCTACCGCATGAACTATACCATGCTCGGCAACGACGAAGCCACATATATTCCGGATGCCGAAAACAGTACCATTACATGGACACTAACCGACGGAATATGGCAGATGGAAGGCGGAGCGCAGAACGACATGATACTCGGCCTTGGCGACAGTGACGGCAGATGGTATGGCTACGGGGAATTCAACACATCGTTTACCCCATTCAGCGACACGCCGGTCACACCTCCCGCAGGAATAGAACCGCAAGAATGGTCCTTCACTTACGGCGAGAGCGGCTCGCGGGTACAACTCGCCATGACAGACAGCGAGGTATACATACAAGGTTTTTCAAAAGTATTTCCCGATGCCTGGATCAAGGGTGATATCGATGGCAACACCGTATCTTTCCCATCCGGACAATATCTCGGCATAGAGAGCGCGCAATACCACTACTGCTATTTCCACGGGGCCGACGTGGAGACCGTCTACGACGAGACACTGTGGCGCGATGTGGATAAGTTCACTCCAAATGGAGCCGCACTGTTCACAATGGCAGACGACCGCCTCACTCTCACATCAGACCAGGGCATGATGATAAACACTCTCGGACAACGGATAGTACTCAGCGTGGAGACCTTCGCACGTCCCGAGTTCAAGGCCATCCCAGCAGAAATGTCATTCACTCCCGCAACTCCGGCCATCACCACCTATGAGCCATACGACGAGGATTACGAGATGGGAGCCTTCGAGTTCAACTTCCCTGTGACAAACACCGACGGTCTTGGACTCGACACTTCAAAACTGTTCTACCGCGTATATTTCGACGGCGAGCCATATACATTCACCCCCGGTCTCTACAGCGGTCTGGAGGAAGATATGACACTGGTACCATACGGATTCACCGACGACAATTTCGACTTCATGGGGATGGGTGCAACCCACACATTCTTCATTTATGAGGAGGTGGATGTCGTAGGCGTGCAGACCGTCTACAAAGATGGAGATACTGAATATCCATCTGAGACCGTATATACCGACAACAGCTCCATCGCCGCTCCCGTAATGCCGGATACTGAAAGCGCCGCACGGTTCTTCGACCTTTCGGGACGTCCCGTGCAGCATCCCGGCACGCCCGGCATATACATCAGGATACAGGATGGCAAAGCCACTAAGACGGTTGTCAGATAACAGACTTCAATTTCTCTAATACTTCAAAACCTCAGGGGGTGAGCCGTGATCGAAATTCCGGCTCACCCCCTGCATTGTATCAGGCCCGCAAAGACGCGTCAGACCTTCTGCGCCAGCCACGCGAAAATCTTGCCATAGAGGGCGGCTCTCACCGCCGGGGCGGAGAGTACCAGATCATGCAAGCCGCCATAGACTTTCAGGCAGGTCACATGCGGACCAAGCATGCAACCGTAGCGGCGGATATCGGCGGGATCAAGCACCCCGTCGCCACCGCCATATTTCGCAGCCCTGCTGTCAGAAGCCCCGTATGCCGAGAACATCAGCAGGATAGGCACGCTGATACGCGCCTTGCCGTCGCGCAGCGCTTTCTGCGCCTCGTCAATGGCCCTTATCCATCCGGCCGTGACATCCGGAGACTTTATCAGCTTCCAGTCTGTATTGTAATTCCATTCCCCGTGGTAGCGTTTCAGCAGGCTTTCTGCATATGCCGTCGAATCGCCCTGCCTGATCGGTGTATTCGGGAATATTCCGCCCCACCAGGCCACCAGAGGCACAATCTTCTCCTCCCATCCGAGATTCCAGTCGAGAAACGGACTGTTAAGCACAAGCGCCTTTATATCGGGACGCTTGTTCTTAGCCATGAAATATGCCGAGACAAGGCCTCCGGTCGAATGCCCCATCAGCACCACTTCGCTTATACCGCCGCGTTTTATATCTACAAGCGCCGAATCAAGATCGGGAAAATATTCGTCGAGAGAGCGGCATTCGCATCTCCTCTGCCCCTGCAGAAGCGAGCGCCCGTATTTGCGCAGATCTACGGCATAGAAATCATAGCCGTGGTCCACAAACTCGTTTCCCATCTCCGCCTGAAAAAAATAATCGTTGAAGCCATGCACATACAGCACCGCTTTCGACGGGTGGATCGAATCAGGCGCGAGCTTCCTTATGACCGTGGATACAACCCGTCCGGAATAATCGGTACCCTGCTCCACACGGCGGCACTCGTAGCCGTCGCCGAGCACATCAGGTTCCCATCCCCCTTGTGCCGCCGCCACCAGCGACAGCACGGCGGCCAGTATCGCCGCGAAAAAACGTCTTGCCATCTCTCAGAAATATATTTGTCAAAAATAAAAACCCCTCGGAAGAGGGGTTGGTTTATTGTATCGTAAGATTATCGACACGGAAGCAGGTCGGAGAATTCCTTTCCCGGGGGTACGTGCACGGCATGGAAACCCAGACGGGATGCAGCCTCGCAGTTGGCGGCCGAATCATCGAAAAACACCGTTTCCTCCGGCCGGATGCCGAATTTGCGGCAGCAGAGCGCGAATATCGCGGGATCGGGCTTGCACACACCTGCCTCGAACGATGTCACCACACCGTCGAAATAGGTGTTTATGTCGCCACCCTCCTGCGCGAAGGCGTCCTTTATGCTTGCGTCCCACATCACCGGGTTGGTGTTGGAGATCACATAAAGCTTATGCCCCTCTGCACGCAGCCGGCGCAAAGCCTGCAGGCGGGAGAGCGGTATTCCGGTGATGAAGGCGTTGAAAGCGGCGTCGATCTGGCTGTCGGTCACATCGGCAGGAAGATGCTTGCGCAGCTCGGCGCGGAATTCCTCAGGTGTCACCTTACCCTCCTCGAGAGCCAGGAACACACCTTTCTGCCCGTAGTCGCCCAGATAATCCCCTATATCCCCGAACCCGAGGCGCCTGAACGCATCCACGCAGTCCTGGCGCCGTATGTCGATTATCACTCCACCGAGATCGAAAAGAAAATTCATAAGCACGTGTTATTCTACAGTCCATGTATCGCCGGAGAGGATCACGTCGCGCAGGGCTGTAAATCCCTTGCGGGCGCGCACCTCCTCTACCTGGCGGTTCACCTCCTCATCATATGCGGGCGCCTCCACATCGCGTATCACCCCTAAGGCGAGGGGAAGATCCTTGCCGTCCATCATTGCCAGTTGCTGATGGAGGAAATTGGAGGGTGTGCGGGCGTCGTGCACGAGCACATCGTCCATGGTGTACCCATCCTCCCCTATCGTCACGGCTTTGAGCAGGAAACCGTCGCGCACCAGGCCGCGGTTGTTGTCCTTTCCGAATATCATCTTCTCGCCGTGGCGCAGATGTATGGTACGGTCGGCACGCTTGTCGCGGTCGGTAATCTCAGAATGTATGCCGTTGTTGAATATCATGCAGTTCTGGAGCACCTCCACAACCGAAGCGCCTTTGTGGCGTGCGGCGGCAAGCATCACCTCCTGCGATGTGGCAAGATCCACATCTATCGTGCGGGCGAAGAAATTGCCGCGGGCGCCAAATACCAGTTCCGCCGGGATAAACGGATCCTCCGTAGTGCCGTAAGGCGACGATTTCGACACGAAACCGCGCTCCGATGTCGGGGAATACTGTCCTTTGGTAAGGCCATATATCTTGTTGTTGAGCAGCAGCATGTTGATATCCACATTGCGGCGCACGGCATGGATGAAATGGTTGCCGCCGATCGCCAGGCCGTCGCCGTCGCCCGAGATCTGCCATACGGTCATGCCGGGATTGGCCACCTTGAAGCCTGTGGCCACGGCGGCGGCACGCCCGTGTATGGTATGGAATCCGTAGGTGTTCATATAATACGGCAGGCGCGAGGAGCATCCGATGCCTGAAATGACTGCCGTCTGCTGTGGAGGCACGCCTAAGGCTGCCATTGCCTTATGTAACGAATTGAGGACCGCGTGGTCACCACAACCGGCGCACCAGCGCACAGGCTGGTCGCTTTTGAAATCCTGAAAAGTCATATCAAACCTGTTACTTTGCGATTTTTTCTTTTACCTGATCTACAATCTCGGATACCATGAAGGGCTGTCCCTCGATCTTGTTGATGCGCTCTATGCGCACGTCGGGGAAACGGCACTGGAGGTAATCGGCGAACTGGCCGGTATTCAGTTCAGCCACAATGACGCGCTTGTAGCGCCTCAGTATCTCGCCGGTGTTCGCCGGGAGCGGCTGTATGTAGCGGAACTGGGCGAGAGCCACAGCATGCCCCTCGCGGTTCAGCTCCTCGGCTGCGGTATAGAGATGACCGAATGTGCCTCCCCATCCCACAAGCAGCGTCTCAGCCTCGGGAGAGTCGCAGAGCACCTCCTGCAGGGGTATGTCGAGAGCCACACGCTCCACCTTCTCACGGCGTGTCTCTATCATTTTGGCATGATTCGAAGGACTGTTGGAGATAGCTCCTGTATTGAAATCCTTTTCCAGACCGCCGATGCGGTGTGTCAGACCGTCTTCCGTGCCGGGAAGCGACCAGTAGCGCGCCAGGGTTGCCTCGTCGCGCATATAGGGTTGCCATCCGTCGCGCTTGTCGGCGGGAATAACGGGCACCTTTATCTCAGGATATTCGTCGGCCTCGGGGATACGCCATGCCGACGAACCGTTGCCGATAAACGCATCGGTAAGCAGGATCACGGGGGTCATATGCTCAATGGCGATACGCGACGCCTCGAAAGCCATGTCGAAGCACATGGTGGGAGAGGTGGCGGCCACCACTACGAGCGGGCTCTCGCCGTTGCGGCCGAAGAGCGCCTGGTTGAGGTCTGTCTGCTCGGTCTTGGTCGGGAGACCGGTAGAGGGACCGCCGCGTTGCACGTCGATTACCACCAGCGGGAGCTCGGCCATCACGGCAAGGCCGATGGCCTCACCTTTCAGGGCCAGACCGGGACCGGAAGTGGAGGTCACGCCGAGTGAGCCTGCGAAGGAGGCGCCTATGGCAGAGCATACGCCGGCTATCTCATCCTCCATCTGGCACGCCTTCACGCCGAGGTCGCGGCGCTTGGCAAGCTCGTGGAGGATATCGGTGGCGGGAGTGATAGGATAGCTTCCCAGGAACAGCGGACGGCCTGATTTCTCGGAGGCCATTATAAGCCCCCAGGCTGTAGCCTCGTTCCCCTTGATGTCGGTATAGGTGCCGGGGCGTATCTCGTCGGTAGCGATGCTGTATGTCGACACCGAGGCATGTATGTTGTGGCCGTAGTCAAAGCCCGCGCGAAGCACCTTGGAGTTGGCCTCGTAGACCGCCGGTTTTCTGGCGAATTTTTCGCGGAGCATGCGGTCGGCGTTCTCGAGCGGACGGTCAAAAAGCCAGCAGAGCAGACCGAGTGTGAATATATTGCGGCATTTGAGCACCGATTTGATATCCATGCCGGAGTCGGCCAGCGCGGCTTTGGTCATTGAGGTGACAGGCACCTCCACCACCTGCGCCGTAATGCCAAGCTCCCTGATCGGATCGTCAGTCTCGAACTTGGCCTTCTTCAGGCCGTCCTCTTTGAAGGAATCAACATCTATGATGATTACACCCCCTTGATTCAAAAACTTGTAGCTCTGCTTGAGTGCCGCCGGATTCATGGCGACGAGCACATCGCAGCGGTCGCCGGGAGTATGCACTCCGGAGCCTACGCTTACCTGGAAACCGCTCACGCCTCCAAGCGACCCTTGCGGGGCACGGATTTCAGCGGGATAGTCAGGAAAAGTGGAAACGGAGTTGCCCAGTCCGGCAGATACGTTGGTGAAAATATTTCCGGCAAGCTGCATGCCGTCGCCGGAGTCACCAGAAAAGCGCACAGCTACTTTCTGAAGCTCGCGCACGCGTGTAGTGTTAGGACTTGTGTTATCCATGACAGGAAAAAATGTTACTTGTCAAGTAAGTATTATTCGCCCTGCAGGTATAGATTTGCTTGGCTGTGGCAAAGATAATAAAAAACTTTTTGAAGCTGCAATAAACATCGAAAAATCCACGTGATTTCAATCATTCTTCCATCTCCCGCTTAATAATACGCGCTTCCATAGCAAGTTACAATCCGCAACCTCCCGCACCCCCGGCCCGCGGCCACCAGCAGCAAACCATAGAGAACACTCATGCTTATACGGAAAGGAGGAATTGGGGAAATACATTGTTGTTTTCCGGGATAACAACAGAAAATACAAGACAGACGTGACCGGCACGACTTACAAACCACTGAAAAAGGTCATAATCTCATCATCCGCCGCCTGATAGGGATTGCCAATGAGGTACATCAAGACAGATTTCATCAGCTTCATCTCCGCGACATCTTCCATGGACTTGAAAAGCCGTTTGAAACGTATATCCTTATTAGACATCACATTCTTGGTCTGAGCTGTAAACTCTTTCAAGACAGACGAGAGTCCGTAATCCGCCATATCTACTTGCGCGCCTTCCGCACATGACAGGATAAAGCCATCGACCGCAGGATAAACAAGGATTATAAAATGCGGGCGCACCGGATGGCGAAACAGTTTGAGATGTTTGCTTGAGGCAATTTCCCGAAATTCATTCAGATACCCGGGACGTCTTTTATCCGCATCGATTATGCCTACTGCAAAACGATCCGAAAATTTTTCCTGCATTACTTTGGCTACTTGGTTACAGCCTTTCTGATGATTGCACCCACCGGAACAAACCAATGTTTCCACAAGGTTTGTGTCAACGTAACATTCCGGTATTATAAAATCAGCACGTTGATTCATTTGCCAAGATACGCTTCAAGGTTATAAAACATATCCATGCCATTATCATAGGCTTCCTGAAGCTGCTTATCAGTAAGACGCTTTATAGTTGTCTCGTTGTTTTCCATATCGACAACATATACAGCCAGATCATCGCCCGCACTTTCAAGCAACGAACTCATTACATACGGACTATGCGTTGTGATAAAAAACTGGTTACTGTCAGCGGAAATAATATCGTTGACGACATTTGAGATATACGGAGGGAATGTATGGGCCTCAGGCTCCTCGAAACATATTACCTTGTTTGTATTACTCTCTATTGCCGCTTTATAGAAAATCAACCGTTGTAACGAATCGGCAAGTGAACTGAACGGTACAAGAAACATATCCAGACCGTTTTCCCTCATAGCCTTTATCTCCTGCGAACCGGCGTCAAACATCATCTTCAGTCCGTAGGCGTGGAACAATTCCACAAGTCCGGACTTCAGAGCGGGCAGATTTGCTACGGTTTCCATAAGATTTGCTCCCGCCGGGGGCAATAGGAAACCTGCATTCGATGACTCCGGTATAAACTGTTTTGGAAAAAAGTATGCAAGTATGCGCGGCAATATGGCCGGCTCTTTTTTCGTGGATAAAGTCAACGATGGCAAAAACGAATATCTGGAGACTTCGTCATGCACAGAAATATCAACGGACAATCCGTTGTTTGCGCTACGGCTGACATTTACCGAATTGTTATCTGCCAATACCTCTACCGGTGATGTCGATACTCCGTTGTGGAAGAGGTCGGCCGTGTTTTCTATACGCACAAGGTTTTTAAGAGATTTGTTTGATGTATTCACCATATACGGCACATCAAACAGGGCAAGAGCTTCCAAAATATTGCTTTTGCCGACGTTAGGTCTGCCAATCAGCACATTAATGCGCCGACAACCGGAGAGAGTCACCGATTTCACAGACTTGAAATTCTTGATTACCAAGTCGTTTATGTTACCTTGTGCTGATTTATCCATAATTTGCAAATTTACAAATTATTTTGGTTCGGCAATGACAGCCATCAGTTATTTTTCATGTGGCGGGGAGGTGCGGGATCAGGGGTTTTCGTAGTTGTCGAGGGCGGCACGCAACTCGGTCACCACCATCGTTTTCAGCTCAGGGGGGGAAATGACAGTGATGCGGGGGCCGTGGCTGAGTATCTCGGCCACGAAATCGGGGGTGATGCGCAGGCGGTAAGTGAAATATGAGTATTGGTCAGAGACCATTTCCTGCTGCGAGGGATGGAGTGGAAGCGCCCTGAAATATTTGGCTTGCCGCAGATCCACTTTGAGTTTCACTGTGCGGGGCTTGCTTTCCGTGACCATTACACCGAAAGAATCGCGGAAATAATCGGCAGGATCCAGATCAGCAGGGGGAAGGAAGGTGTTCGACGTTATCAGAAGGTTGCTCATGCGGTCGAGCGAGTAGGTCTTCACTTTCCCGTCGCGGGTATTGCGTCCCGTCACATACCACAGCTGCCTGTGGATGCGCAGGAAATAAGGCTCAACCACCACATCGCGCGACGGCTGGGAACGGGTATAGGGATGATAGTCGAATTTTATAGACCTGTTTACCTTTATAGCCTCTATGACGGGGGCGAGAAACTCGCGTGCCGAGGGCACCGACTCCAGAAGTATGCGCGACGCCACCTCACGCGATCCCTGCAGCACATTGCTTGTGGCCGAGGAGTCGAGGAGCCAGTCGGTGATCTTGTCTTTCGACCGTTCCCTGAGGTAATAGTCGTATGTGCCGGGGTCGCACTCTATCGAAATGGAGAAGAGTTTCTCTATGGCCCTGCGGTAATTGAAAAAAGTGCGCCTCGGGATCTCTGGCTCACCGTCGCTGTAAGGTGAACGCGCCCAGCACTCGTTAAGCTCCCTGCGGGAGATTTTCCCGTAGCGCCTGATGGTGTCGATAATCCATATGTAACGGTTGAGCAGGTCTTTTGCCATCTGTAGAAGCGCTACGCGCGGAAACAGGAATTGAGAAAATAAGAAATTGAGAAATTTAGAAATTTAGAAAAAAGCAGGGGATGCCGAAGTATTCTTGCTTGACTTCTAATGCTCTTGCTTCTTACTGCTATTTATTTAACTTCCCCTATAGCGCGAACTATGGAAAGCGACTGCTCGGGATCGTTGGTGATAATCTGGATGCGGGCACTGAGCACTTCGGCCGGAAGGTTGGAGGGATCGGTGGTGACGGTGATTGTAGCCGATTTTCCCTTCTTTACCTTACCTTCAGAGGGGGTTACCTTCACACCGGCGTCGGTTGTATATATGCGGCGCAGCATGAGATCGCTCTTCCCGCGGTTGGTGATGGTGAAAGTGCGGCTCACGGCATCGCCGTCGCGCGACAGACGTCCGAAATCCACACGCTCGGTATCTATTTCCACCACCGGGGCATTCTGGCGCTGTCCGGGGGTAAGCGCGGAAAAGTCCTCCTCGAGTATCGCCGACAGATCCACCTTCAGCGGTGTCTCGCCGGGAGCCGCGATATAAGCGGAATCGGTGACTATGCCGTAGGGCGACGACGCGACTGGGGTTAGTACGAGAGAATATACCACCTGCTCGCCGGGAGCGATCGCCTGTTCCGAGCTTGCTATGCGCAGATAAGCCGGCACACCACTCCACTCGGGGGTGACAGGCTCGGTGGATGCATTGTAGACCTCCACGAAGGCCGACTTGGCTTTCCCCCTGAGCACGGTGCCGAAAGGCACCTGCTGGGTGCGCAGACGCAATGGGCCGGCCTCCACGGGATAACGCGACATAAGGGTGCTTTCCGAACCGATCACCACGCCGTTTATGGTCAGTGTCTTGCGTTCGGTGCCGTCATCGCCCGCCAGATCCACCATCAGTGTCTTGGTGAAGCGGCCTGGACGTCCCGCAGGGTTGAATGTCACGGTCACAGTACCGGTCTCGCCCGAGGCAACCGGCTGTTTCGTATACGACGGCGAGGTGCAGCCGCAGGAGGCACGCACCGCACGCACACTCACCGGCTGCGTCCCCTTGTTGACGAAATCAAACGTGCATGTCACCTTGCCGTTCTCCTCCTTGAAGGCGCCGAAATCATGTTCGGTCTGCGACCACTCCACTGCCGCAAAAGCCGACAGCCCCGTAATCAAGGCTGCAAAAAACGCTGCGAGTCTCATTTATCTTTCTTGGGAATTACAACCCCCTTTATTTTAAGTTTTACCGACTTCTGTTTCTTTGCGTTCGTCTTTACCGTGACAGTCTTGACGAACTCACCGGGCCGTCCCGCAGGCACATATGTCACCTTTATCTTGTCGGTCTTGCCGGGTGCCACAGGTTTCTTGGGATAAGTGGGGCGGGTGCAGCCGCACGACGCGCTTGCGTTCACTATCATCAGCGGTGCGTCGCCGGTGTTGGTGAACTTGAATTCATGCGACACATTGCCTCCATCCTCGGCAATGGTGCCGAAGTCATAGGAGGTCTCATCGAAAGTTATGGCAGGCTCCTGCGCGAGTGCCGGCAGGGCTGCGGAAAGAAGCGCTATGGCTAAAGCTATTTTTTTCATCTTCGGAAATATCATATATTATATATGACCGTCAAACGCATCATTAGTTTACGTCATTCCCGTTTTTTTTGCCTTTCCCGGCCAGCATGCCGCACGCGGCGAGGATATCCTCACCTCTGGAGGCACGTATGGTGGCTGTTATGCCACGCGCGTTGAGCATGTCGCGGAACTGCTCCATACGCTCCGGTTCCGACGAGCGAAGCTCGCTCCCGGGAATGGCATGGAAACGGATCAGGTTCACGCGGCAGTCAAGTCCCGAGAGACGCGATGCAAGTTCCATGCAGTGGCGTCGATCGTCGTTGAGGCCGCCGAACATGATATACTCGAACGACAGGCGTCTCTGGTGGGAGAAATCATATGTGCGCAGCAGGTCTATCACCTCGCGTATAGGATAGGCACGCTCCACAGGCATCAGCGACTCCCTCTCGGCGGGATATGGAGAGTGTATCGAAATGGCCACATGCACTTTAGTCTCGTCAAGCAGGCGGCGAAGCTCGCGCAGTTTGCCGATGGAGCTGACGGTTATGCGTTTCGGGCTCCATGCCAGTCCCCATTTGGCGGTAAGGATCTCTATGGCACGCAGCACCGCTTCGAGATTGTCGAGCGGTTCCCCCATCCCCATGAACACGATGTTGGTAAGTTCCGCGCTTTCCGGCACAGACAGCACCTGATTGATTATCGCGGCCGGGGTAAGCGATCCGTGGAATCCCTGCTTTCCGGTCATACAGAAAGAACAGTTCATCTTGCATCCGGCCTGTGAAGACACGCATATAGTCACGCGGTCTTTGTCGGGGATGCATACAGCCTCCACATCGCGGCCGCCCTCTCCTGTAAAGAGATATTTTGCAGTGCCGTCGACACTCCTCACAGCCGCCAGAGGTGCCTCTCGTCCCACGACATACCCCTCCTGCGCCAGACGTTGGCGTGCGGCTTTCGAGAGATCGGTCATAGCCTCTATGTCGGTGACACGCTTCTCATACAGCCACCGCGCCATCTGTTTGGCCGCGAAAGCAGGCATACCGCACTCGGCGGCTACCTCCCGCAGCTCCTCCAGATTCTTTCCTATCAATGCCTTCTTCTCCATAACTGCTTGCAAAGTTAGCAAATTTTGGCAGATGAGCACTCCCGGGATCCATAAACACCACGGCTCTTTCATTTAAGATTGTCTTGCACTTGGGGGAATATTGTTATTTTATA
>CADFRV010000023.1 GCA_902836725.1 Muribaculaceae bacterium | reverse complement strand
TATGAGGGGCGCCTATATAAAACAGGTGGTGCCGGACAGCTGTCCGGCACCACCTGTTTTATTGCAATATTCTGTTACATCAGTGCAAGCACGAGGGCCTGGGCGGCTACCACGCGCAGGAACATCGTGAGCGGATAAACCGTTGAGTAAGCCACGGCGGGAGCGTCGCTGCCGGTGGAGTTGTTGGCATATGCCAGGGCAGGGGGATCGGTGTAACCGCCTGACATCATACCCATGATGGTAAGGAAGTTGATCTTGTATACACCGCGTGCGATGATACCGACTATCATCAGGGGTACGAAAGTGATTATGAAGCCCCAGATTACCCACCACATGCCGGTGTAGTTGAACACTGTGTCGGCGAATCCTTTTCCGGCGCCTATGCCTACGGCGGCGAGGAAGAGGCATATGCCGAGCTCACGCAACATCAGCGATGCCGAGGATGAGGTGTATGTGACAAGTTTCACCTTGTATCCGAAGCGGCTCAGCAGGATTGCCACTACGAGCGGGCCGCCTGCGAGACCGAGTTTCATGCCGAAGCCGATATTGATCGATCCCACGATAATACCGAAGAGGATACCGATGAAGATAGTAACCAGGTTGGGCTGGTTGAGGCGTTTCATGGAGTTGCCTAGTTTGGAGGCGAGACGGTCGATATCGTTAAGCTCACCTACCACAGTGATGCGGTCGCCCATCTGGAGACGCAGGCCGGGAGAGGCGAGCAGATCCACACCTGCACGGTTCACACGGGTGCAGTTGAGGTTGTAACCTTTGTGGAGGCGGAGCGAGCCGAGTGACACGCCGTTGTATTCGCTGCGGGTGATGAGTATGCGACGCGATACCACATTGTCAGGTGCCACGGCTTCCCATTCCTCGTCGCCCATTTCGATGGGGTGTCCGAGAACGGCCTGGAAACTGGGCTCGTCCTGGGCCGACATTACCACATAGAGTTTGTCACCTACATGTATCTGGGTGCTCGATTTGGGGATGATGATGTTGCCCCCTTTGTCCATAAGTCGGGATACCACGAAATCGCAGTGTATTATGTCATGGAGCTGAAGGAGTGTCTTGCCGTCTACAAGAGTGTTCACCACCTCGTAGCTTGCCAGATGGGGTTTCACCTGTCCCTCCTCTGTCTCGCGGTTGATCTCATCGATCTCATCCTCAATTTTCACACGGAAGATAGCTTTGGTGATAAGGATGGAAAGGATGATACCGAGCACTCCGAGAGGATATGCGGCGGCATAGCCCATTGACATGAGGTTTACATCCTCGGGGGAGGGAGCGGCCTGCTGTGCGGCGGCGAGACCGGGGGTGTTGGTCACCGCACCCGACATCACGCCCACAAGGGCGCTGATGGAAGTTTTGCCGTCGATGAAGTATATGGCCACCACTATGGCCACATTGAGCAGGATGCCCAGCACGGCAAGCATATTGAGCCTTATGCCACCTTTCTTGAAGGAGGAGAAGAAGCCCGGGCCTACTTGCAGACCGATGGCGAAGATAAAGAGGATAAGACCGAACTCGCGGACGAATTTCAATACTTCGGGTTGGATTTCATAACCGAAATGACCCATGAGGATGCCGACAAACAGGACAAAAGTCACTCCGAGGGATACGCCCCAGAAGCGGATTTTGCCCAAATAGATGCCAACAGCTATCACAAACGACAGCAGTACAAGTGTGGCAGCCAGCGATGTGTTGCCGGGCAACAGAAGCTCTGACAAAAATTCCATTTGTTTATTTTACCTTAGATATATGAAATATTTTCTTCTTCTGAATGAAGGCGCCGTCTCATTTTTGCGGCAGCCGCAGATTGCTTTGGAAATTGCGGGTGCAAAGTTACGGCTTTTTTTGTTAATAAAGAAGCGGCGACTTCAATAAGTTAAAAAAACTGTTAAAAGTCCGGCTCCCGATCGTGGCTGATCGCAAAACCGGACTTTTGACTGGTGTCCTGAACCGCTATGCGCGTGTGCGGTCACGGCTCATATTCCGGATGGGAATGTACTGGTCAGATCCTGATCTTGCGGACGGCAGTTCCGGCCTTCACTATGTACACCCCTTTTGCGAGATTGCGGTTGGTTATCCTGGTGCCGTCAAGGCTGTAAACCTCAGCTGTGTGTCCGCTGCCGGCCACAACCATGCCGTTTTCCACCCGTATGGATACCTCGGGCCGTTCTTCGGTCACGTTTTCCACTCCCGAGTGGCCTGCTCCCTGAGGAAATACAGGCAGCGATGGAAACCAGTAGTTGGAGATCATGGGATACTCCATCTGCAGTGTGCCGTCGGCATCGTAGCGTCGCAGCACATATGTCGGATCCACGAATTTATGGAATACCGATGCATACAGCTCGTCTGTCTCGGGATGTATGCCGAGGGAGCATCCGTAGATGTGCCAGTCGCTTGGCTCTTCCGAAAAGTCGATGATCTTTTCAAGACGCCGGGTGTCTATGTCATAACGGAAGACACGGTAATTGGTAAACCAGCTGTTGGGGCCGCCGCACCAGTAGAGTGTGTTGGTGACTGATGAGGCGCAGAACGGATCGGGTGTCCATGCATACCAGGAGTTTGAGGGGGGATACATGTCGTCACCATCTATTCTGATCACCTCGCGCTCGAGTGTGGCCGGATCAAGGCGCACAAGATAGGGGAGGGTGGCTCCGCTTCCCTGCACGTTTTTGGCCACGCTGTACCACAGGTCTCCGTCCAGAGATCTCACGATGGTAGAGCCTATCCCGGCCGGTTTTGACGGGCGGCTTCTCGTTTCCTCCTCTATGGCGTCGTCTACGATACCCATGTCGAGTACTTCTGTCACTCTGTCTGTCTGCGGGTCTATGACAAGCACTCCATACTGCTGGTGCACGGCAAAGACTTTTCCTTCGGCCAGAACCATGGTGCCTGTCTGTCCGTAATACAGCGAGCTTGAAGGATCGGAATTAGGTTTGTCATCCGACGCATCCATGTTTGGATTGGAGGATCCTTCCACCTGTCCTTTGATCTGGAGTGTGGCCAGATCGAGAACCCATATGCCGTTGCTGGTTGACACATACCCTTTACGGGAGTTTACACCGGTGAATGCACGGCCGTCGCACTGCTTGCCTGAAGGATCTATGAGCTGCAGCTGCCCGATCAGTTTCATCGTCCTGGCGTCGGCCACGGAGATGCGTCCGCCGGTGACATCGGCTCCAGGATCCTTGTCCTGTTTGGCTATGAGATAGAAACGGTCGTCCCATATGGCGCCGTACTGGTTGGTGCATCCCAGTTCCTTACCGGGATTCTCGGCCTGTATCACCCTGTAATGCCAGTAATCGCCATCAGGGTTGTCGGGCTGAAAATAGTTCACCGTGGAGTTCTGGTGACCGTACCAGTCCTCATTGACGATGAAAAATCCGTCGGTATAGTCGACATCCTCTGCCGCAGCCTTGAAAAACAAGGCTGCGAAGAGTGATGCCGCTGTCAGAGCGATTCTGTTCATTTTACGGAGAATTTAAATGTGCGGTCTCCGGCTGTGAGGATATACACTCCTGCGGGTACGGTGAGTACCACGCTGGTGCGGTCGGAGTCGGCGGTGAAGGCGCTTACAGCCACACCGGCCATGTCATAAACCGTGAAGTGGGCGCCGTTCATGCCTGAAGCGGTGATCCTGCGATCCACAATCGAGATTGTGCCGTTGGCGGCATCGGCGAGGTCAACCCCTGTGGAGGTGTCGTTGATCACAGGTATGTCTATAGTCGACACACGTCCGTTGGATTCGGCCTTGAGCGTGAGTGTGGCTTTACCTACTGCGTTGGCGCGTGGAACCACGGTGAGTTTCTTGCCTTCAAGTGTTACCTCGGCGATATCGTCGAGAGTGTTGCCTGCCTCGCGTGCAGTCTCGCTCTTTTCGGGGAAGATCCTCTCTACCTTGATATTCACGTCATGGTTGTCGCGGTCGGTCACGATCTCAGAAAGATCTATCTCTACCGGGGCGTTGTTGTCGGGAGTGAAGCGTAGTTCTGGCATCTCTCCGAACTCGGGGGCATATTTGTCGGGGAAGATCGGCAGGGCCGGGAACCAGTAGTAATCCTTCATGCGGATTGTCTTTGAGATCTCGCCGGTCTTGCAGTCGATCCAGTTGAGCCATGTATAACGGTAGTTTGAGGATGCGCCGTGTGTGGTGGCCATCAGCAGGCGGTCTGTGCGGTCGTCGTAGCGCACGCTTGCATAAGGCGCCTGATAGGTGGTCTCGTTGATGCCGGGGAGTTTCGACGGGAAGACGAATACCGGGGTTGTGGGCAGATCCGTGCCGATTTCCCATTTGTAGTAGCCTGTGTTGCCTGAGACGATAGACGCTTCCACGCCTGCGCCCCACCACAGCGAGTTGTCTGTCTTGGAGGCGAAGAAATTGGTCGAGCGCCATGAGCCCCATCCGCAGGTTATGCGCTGGCTTTCGGGGAGTGTCACACGGTCCATGATCTCGAGTGTCTCGGGGTTGATGCATACGAGTGTGCACAGGCCGGAAGACTGCTTTTCTGTGGTGGCTACCCAGATATTGCCGTCTTTGCTCTCGGTGATACCCTGGGGATAGCCGATACCTTCTGCTCCGGTCTCCTCATTGGCCTGTAGGCCGAAGGTAAGCACCACGGTGTCAGAGTCGGTATCTATGACATGCACGCCGGTATTTTGCTGCACAAGGAACACATAGTTCCCGGATGCCGCCATGTCTCCATACTGGTTTGCATACTGCGAGCCTGCAGCCAGACCTTCCACCATGTTTCCGAGAGTGAGGGTGCGGGTGTCGAGCACGCGCACTCCGGCTGTGGAACCGAGATATACCTTGTTCTCGTCCACACCGATGCAGGCGCGTCCGTCACCTTTGCCTTCGGGATCTATGTTGTCGAATTTGGCGAGGGTCTTGAGGGTGTTGGCGTCTGCCACTACCACGCGGCCTCCTCCGGTGCGCGGGTCACCTTTGTCTGTGGCCTGTTTTGACATCACAATGAGTTTGCCTCCATGAATGATGCCGTACTGCGAGGTGCATCCGAATGATTCGTAGGGGTTCTGTGATTCGTAGACACGGTATTTCAGCTCACCGTCTTTGGTGATATAGTTGATGGAGCCGTTGGTATGGCCGAACCAGTCCTCGTTGAGCCAGAATGTGCCGTCCTCGTAGTTGTCGGCCTCTTTCCTGCGGTCCGGTTCCTCTACTGTCACATGGTAGGTGGAGCTTACGCCCGAGCCGTCCTGTGCGGTGAAGGTCACATCGACTTCACCGGGCTTGTGGGTCACAAGTTCATAGAAATTGCGGGTCGGATTGAACGCTTTGGCTGCATATGTGGTGGCGATTTCAGTGTCAGATACGGATATGTCGTATGACTGGATGTCGGCGTTGGCCGGTTCCACCACAGGCGAGAGAGCCAGAATATCCATATAGGTAAGAGTGATCCTGGAGTTTCCGTTGCCGAGAATGAATCCGGTCACCGGATTGCGCAGGGCCGAGTGGATGGTCATTTCGGCCTTGATGTCGGGATTGCTCTTGAGTGTAGCTGTAATTACGGCGTCACCTTCCACACGTTTTACCGATACGGCACCGGTGCGTTTTACCACTGAGGCTACGTTGGTGTCGGAACATGTGAATTCCACATCGTCTTTCGTATAGTCGGGGATGTTGAATATGAGTTCGGGGGTATATTTCTCGTCGAAATGGGCGTCATATTCCTTGTCTTTGAACTCGAAGGGCTGTATAAGCGGCACTTCCACTGCGGCGGAGGTCATTTCCCCATCGTTCACAGCCAGAGAAATGGTTCCGGCTCCCTCCTCCACGAGTATGGTTGCTGAGAAAGCTCCGTCGGCATCGAGAGTTACGGTAAGGCTGTTTTCTTCTGCACTGCGTGCGGCGCGGCTTGCTTCTGCGGCGGTGGCCATGCGCAGGGTCACGGTCTTTCCGCCGAAGATGAGGGCGTCATTGGCTTTGGCGAATGACCGGGGAAGGTCGGCGAGGTCATACATTCCGCTTACTCGGCCGGTCACTATGGCCTCTCCGTTTGAAGTGGAGATGGCCTGCATGTCGGCAAGGGATATGTTTTCGAGTACCGGTTCGGAGAGTGCTGACTTGCTCCAGTAGTTCTGTGCCTCATAGGCAGCTTTGGTGCCGGTCGGAACTACGACGGGAGCGAATGTCTGGCCGGATATGCGCCATGTGTATGTGCCGCATCGTCCCGGAGCTGACATGGATGCATAGATCGTCACATCCTTGCAGTCCTGCACGATATTGTTGTTGGTGATGTTGGCTGTCAGTGCGGCAGGAAGTACAAGTGCCTCGAGGCCGGAATTCTGTAAGCTGTTTATTCCCAGGATTTTTATCCCTTCGGGAAGTATCGCCTCCCTGATCCCTTTGCATCCCAGGAAACAGTAGGAGCCGATGCTTGTGAGGCTCGACGGGAGATTGAATCCGGTCTGACCATCTTTGGTGGTCATTTCGTTGAGTGAGGTGCAGTTACGGAACACGCCGTAGCCGAAACTTGTCACGTTGTCTCCGAGTGTGACTTTGGTGAGAGCCGCACAGTCCTGCAATACGTAGCTCGGGATCTCGGTCATCTGTGCGGGGAATGTGAATTCTGTTATTTTCGCACATCCCTTGAATGCCTCTGAACCGATGGAGGTAACTCCTGCCGGCATGTTGAAATCCCATTGGGCGCATCCTGAGAAGCAGGACTGCCCGATCTCTGTGACGCTTTCAGGTATTTTAGCTTCGGCAAGTGCGCCGCAGCTGCTGAAAATGTAGTTAGGAAGTTTTTTCAGTCCGTCGGGAAGCACCACTTTGCGGAGTGATGTGCAGTTTTGGAACAGGTTGTCTCCTAACGCGGTGATCTCCGCTCCGAGAATCATTTCCTGTAGTGCATTGCAGTAGGAGAAGCAGTATCTGGGAAGTGAGGTCACTCCGGCAGGGATGTTTACCCTCTCGAGAGCATTGCACTGGAAGAATGTGCGTTCCCCTTCGAGTGCTTCCACGCTTTCTGGGAGCTGTATCTCTTTTATTACGGAGCAATATGCGAATGCATATGTGTCGATGGTTTTCACTGTGGTGGGGAGGAGGATGGAGGTGATGGCCTCGCATTCGTTGAAGGCATATTTGCCGATGCGTGTCACAGGTGCCTGTATGTCGGCTCCGGTGAGGGCTGTGGCTCCGTAGAAAATGCTGTCGCTAAGTTCGGTGACGGCGAAAGCACGCTCCTGATAGGTCACGGTGGCAGGTATCGTCACATTTCCCACATATCCGGCCTTGTTGGCGGCCATGACTTTGGCACGGTCCGGATTTCCCTCTGTCTTGCAGTAGCGGGCTCTTACAGTTGCGCTGTCGGTCAGGGCTGATGTGACTTCATAGGTCACACCTCCGGCGCGGAATATGTCGCCGGCATTTACAGGGATAGTGAATTCTTTGACAGTTGCGAAGTTGCTCCATCCTTCGGCGTTTCTGTATTCCGAGGTGAAGCCCGACGGCACACTCAGGGTCGCGGCGGCATATGCCTGCTCGCTGAACACGTTGGGGGTGATCTGCAGCGGGTATGTGCTTTCGCACTCCACCTGTGTCAGTGCATCGCAACCGGCGAATGCTTCCTCGCCGATGCTCTTTACGGTGGCGGGAATTTTCACACAAGTAAGTCTGGCGCAATCGGCAAATGCCGCTTTGTCTATTGCCGATATCCATGCGGGAATCTCGAGAGTTTCAATGCCTGTGCCCCGGTACATTCCCTCGGGAACCGATGTCATGGAGGAGGGGAACACCGGTGTGGAGATATGCGCGCATCCGGCAAACGCTCTGGCACCTATTGATTTGACTGCGTTGATATCAGGTATGGAGAGTGTCTCGAGAGTGGAGTTCTCGAATGCCGACGCGCCGATCTTTGTCACTGTGGCAGGGAGAGCGACTGATGTCACAGCGCAATCCTTGAACGCGCCTTCTCCCACCTCCACTACCGTGTAGGTGATATCCTCGTCTGTAATTGTTTCGGGGACGGTGATCTCACCTGCATAGCTGCCGTTTTCAGCGGGAGAGACCATCACCCGTTTTGCCTGGTAATCTTTCAGCGAGAAACAGAGACCTCCGTATTCAAACTCGGTCTTGGCACCGTCGGGGATCAGCGCAGGAGCCGCCGCGAATTTTTTCCAGTCGCGGGGGATCATGTCGAGCGAGAAATTCCATCCGTCCCAGCTGCCGTTCTGCAGCACGCGGCCGGAGGCACCCCAGCTCGAATAGCTGAACTTGCTTTCGAAATCGTCTTTCACCCAATATGACCAATAGCTCAGGTACCATCCTGCTCCCCACATGTCGTCGGGATCGAGCGCTTTCCAGTCGTCATAGTCGTAATCGGATGATCCCCCTTTGTCGGGATCGTATCCGCGCGGATGTATCTGCAGCCCGTCTTCCGGACGATATACAGTGTTGTCTTTTGTGTCCACAAGACCTATTTCTCCGTCGTTGTCCACGTCCCATCCGAAACCGTTTATGGTATATCCTCCGCGCGGATCGGTGGGCGAGCTTACGTTGGTGTATTGTATCAGGCCGTACAGGCGTGGGTTGGCAGCTACCACGGCGCGTACCATATCGGCTCCTGTAGCCACACCGTCCCATCGGTAGCCGAACACAAGTGCGGCGGGTTCTTCATCGTCGTTCCACTGGATTACGAGTGCGGCCTGGTTCTCACCTTCGCCGCACCAGCTCTGGATCATATCCATTGTGAAACTTCCGTCGGCGGCCATATCGTCCGGATCGGTCCAGTCCCAGTCGCGGCTCATGGTGCCCGGACTGCCCTTGCGTTGGTCGGGGCTATATTCCACCCCTTGCACTGTGCGCGGCACAGCGATCTTGTCGCCTGCTATGGTGGTACCCACCATTGTGCATACCGACAGGATTGTCACTGTTGATAGCAAAGTCTTTTTCATCTGAGAAAATATATTATGGTTTGAAATATTCTATGATAATAGGTGGTGTCTGTTTGCGTCTGTTCCCGTGGTTGTGTTACACCGGGTGCTATTCTGAGTGGCCGTTGAGTATCAGTTTTTTTGTATGCCGTCCGCATTTTATTATGTAGATTCCGGCACGGAGTTTTTTCTTTATATCGGATATGGTGGCCTCGCGGTCTGTGGTGATAAGCAGGTTGCCTTGCATGTCGTATATTCTCACGGTGGAGTCATTGGTGGCTGACAGAGGCTCTATACCGGATTGAGGCACACCGAAATGATCGTAATTGAGCTCATGCCATTGCGGGCTGGCTCCGGTATGGGCGTCGATATCGGCGGCTGTGCGGCGTGGCCTGTTTTGTCCTTCACGACGTGGCGAAAACACCACAGGCCCGTCAAGAAACATATATTTCCAGGCGTCCACACACCCGTCTTGAAGTTTGCGTGAAGTCATGCCTACCCCTGAATATGAGAGATCGTCGGAATCTGTTCCTCCTACCCAATAGCTCCAGTAGCCTTTGTACCACCCGGCGTTCCATCTTTGCCGCGCAGCGTCGGTGCGGCCGTAAGGTTGCCACCAGTCATAGTCGTAGCAGGCGTATCCGTATTCTCGCGCGTTGATAGGATGATCGAGGATATGTGTCATGGCCGATGCCTCGATGGCGGCGTCGCAAAGCTCCTGGGTGTCCCATCCGGGAACGCTCGTCTGTCCGAGCGACGTGTTGGCCGAGAACCAGTTGAAACTGATATTGGCGTCTTCAAGCGCCGAGTTGAAATCAAATTCAAGGAACGACGAGATGGTATGTCCGTCGGAATATCCGATGCCGCATACCGTGTTTCCCATCCATCCCGTGTACTGGGTGAACAGTGTGAGATCGGTGGATACCTCGGCAATGGAGCGGAACATATCCTCTCCCGATGGTTCGGCGCCATCCTCCCACCGGTAGCCCCAGACATATGCCTCTTCAGGGCCCTCGTCATTGAACTGTACTACCAGAGCTGCCTTGTTGGGGCCGCTTCCTGCCCAATGGGTTATTCTGTCCCAGTCGACAACGAATGCGTTTGCCGAAAGGGCTATCAGTGCCAGAAAGGGGATGTGGATTTTTTTCATAAGCAAGTCGTGGAAATTAGTTTATATTATCCCGGAGCTCGGGAAGGGGTATGCCGGGCACACTGATGTGCAGGTCGCATGCGCGTGATATTTCAGTGGATGTTTCCCCAAGCCATCCGCAATATTGGTTGAGACCGGTGTAAACGCGCACGAAATCCACTCCGGGGAGATCTACCGGATTCCCGTCGGCATCCACCGCCCATGATATGTCGAAAGAGTTCAGTTCCTCGAATTCGTTGGGATGGTTGTCCACGTACCCCCAGTCGTAGGCATAGAGGATATAATATCTTCCCGTGCCGCTTGTGTCAGTTCCGTTTGGTGGAAGCAGCGATCCTGAAAAAGTCAGTTCATCCTCGCCGGTCCATAGCGGGTAGTAGCTCTGGCTGTGGAATATGTTTTTCGCTATATATCCGGTTTCACCCAGGGAATCATGCCAGGGTATATAGGTGAGGTCATCGAGATACCCCTCGTCATCCTCCACCGGCTGATGGCCGGGATCAGGACGCCGGTATGTTATCGAATAGCCGTGTCGGGTGGCGGGATTATGGTATTCGCTTCCCGCGAGTTCATACCAAGGATCGTCGGGAAGGCCGTTGCAGTTGGTGTCATAGCTTACCATCACTATCCCGGGCTCTGCCGATCCCCCTTTTGCATCGGGATTTGTGAGTTCGTAGAACGCGTTTCCCCATATCCTGAGATCCTTTTTTCCCGGCACGTTCATCACCGTATGGTCGAATCCGAAAGTCACATATCCGCCATATCCTCCGAGAGTAATCATTATGTCGTTTGTGCCGGAGATGGATTCCTCGCACTTTTTCAGTATATCGGCATAAGTGTCCCCCTTTTCATATTTCGGCATCTCGTTCACGAACTGTCCCGGCGCCGGACAGTATTCATACACGCGGCTTATATAAGGGCTGTATTCCCCCTCCTCGTGCATTACATTTACGGTGAAGCTGAAATCATATGGTGTGTCCGGATCTATTATCTCGAATGTAAGATCGTATGTTCCCTCTTCCGAGGCCACGAATATGTAGCTGTCGGATGTGGAGACGGTGCGTCCGTTGACAGTCCACCGGTAGGCTTTGCCGGTAAGGGAGGAGTGCAGCGGCAGTTTGGACATGCGCGGGATATGATATACGTCATCGATCCCGAGATTCACGGTGGGTGGTTCGTCGGTACATCCGGCGGCCGCGAGCGAAAGCAGTATGTATATTATTTTTTTCATTTGTAGAGGAATGTGATGTGGGCAGGTATGTCGCCTGTGCGCACGCTCCATTTGCGTCGGCCCTCTTTGGTGAAGCAGTAAAGTGTGCCGCTGCTGACATAGTTCTTGGCGTCGGTGACGAATATGTCTCCTGTCTCGGGGTGTATGGCTATCCCGTAGGGTATGGTTATCTCTTTCTCGGTGCCGTCGGTAATGAAATTGGTCGAAACGGTCTCTTTTGTGCGAATGTCGATTATGCCGTATGAAATTGTGTTGGATCCGGTATAGTTGTTCCATTCTGTGGCATAATAATAGAGCGAATCGCCATGTATGGCCATGTTGGAGCAGGCCACAGGGATAGTGTCGGTGACCACCATCTGATTGTAGCCGGCTTTCTTTTCAAGCACGTAGAGGCGCGACGGGCGGCTCTGATAGTCGCCTCGCGATGTAACCCATAATTTCTTGTAACGGTCTTTCTTGACACGGTGCAGGTTTATTCCTACCGGTATGAGCTGCACCTGTTTGAAGTCGATCATCTGTATGACCGACACCGTGTTGTCATAGTCGGGCGCGCGGTAGCCGCCGGAGTTGGCCACATACATGTAGTCATCGACTATCTCCATCTCTTCCGGCTGATAGCCGACACTCACTTTGCGTGTCACGGCAAGCGAGGTTGTGTCTACCTCGACAACGGCGCCTTTGGGTGCGTCGGGATCTATCAGCACCGGGCCTACGTATGAGCTTACATAAGCCTTGCCGCGGTGGAAGCGTATGTAGCGGCAGTTGGGTATGTCTATCTGGCCTATCCTGACGCCGCTGTGGGCGTCCATTACCTCGACTTTGTGCGAGCAGTTCACCACCACATAGAGTTTCGAGCCGTAGATGCCTATGTCGTTTCCCACATCCCCGAGTTCCTTGATGACATTAGGATTGCGCTCCGAATAGAAGTTTCGTGCATAGAGTCCGGTGCGGTAATCATAGTAATCGAGTGAGCATTTGTTGGATCCCATGTTACCTTCGTTCACGAGATACAGGCCGCGGATGGCGCTGCCGGGGTTCTCGTCACCGATAATATCGTATTCGGTAGGTACGACAAGCTCGTCCTCCCTGCATGCCGTGAGGCTCAGAAGAAGCGCCGCGATAAGGCATACCGCCATCCGTCGGTATTGTGCGCTCTTATGGCGTGTCTGTGTGCTGTTGTATATGGTTCCCATCAAAAAAATGTCAGCGGTTGTCAGAAACAAAAATATCCCGGTCGCACCGACAAAAGTCATGCGACCGGGAATATATCAGTTTTTCAACAAATGCTTAAAAATCGGAATGCGGCAACCCGCACACCTGCTTTTAATGGGAATCTGTCAGAAGCTCTGCCCATTGCCCGGGGCGATCTTTATGTCGGCAAAATGGCAGGTCTTCTGACTTATCCCTGTTTTATCGCGCCTTCCCGATTGTGAATCAGTGACATGTTGCGATAAACGTTCTGCTTGGCGACAACGGTACAAAGCCGTCGCAAGCTGGAATTACAGCAGCGGGTACTGTCGAGGAATCACACCTCGTTCCCTTTTAATGCTCCTATATACCCCGACTCCTCGGGGATGAGCGACCATTTCGGCCGTAAAATTAGTTATAATTTTTAACTTGCAAAAGAATAACCTCCAAAATCGGAGCATGTCTGTTACGATTTCATCAGGTTACATGGCGGGGAGATCAGGCTGAGACCACCGGTCAGGGTCATACGGTGAGGCGGAGCAACTGGCCTGTGGTTTCCACAATGTTGTCGGCCAGGCATTCGCGCAGTTCGCTGACAGGGCGGAATCCCCAGGTGACACCGGCTGACTCCACACAGGCGCGGCGTGCCGTCTCCATGTCTATCCCGGAGTCACCCACATACAGCACCTCCTCTTTTGGGGTGGGGCATTTGCCGAGTATATCGAACACGATCGACGGGTCCGGTTTTACAGGTACCCCCTCTTTCTGTCCTTCCACTGTCGCCCAGGGAAGATCGGGAAAATATTTGCCGATCAGCTTTTCCACCGCTTCCTGGTATTTGTTGGATGCGACGGCTATTTTCACACCACGTTGCGTGAGCTGTTGCAGCAGTTCCGGTATGCCGGGGTAGGGCACGGTGTCGTCGGCCATATGCTCCCCGTAATATTTGAAGAAATGGGGACGCAGACGGTCCACCTGCTCGGGATTGCGCTGGCTTTCGGGGAGCACACGCTCAAGCAGTTTGCTTATGCCGCTCCCTACGAAGCGCGGATATGCCGAAATGGGGTGGGTGGGAAATCCGCACTGTTCCAGGGCATAGTTTGTTGCGGCTCCGAGGTCTGCGATTGTGTTCAGCAGTGTGCCGTCAAGATCAAATATCACGAGTTTTTTCATACTTAAGTCTGTTTAATTTGCAAAAAACATTAATGCTGGAAATCAGAACGGGTATCCCACAGAGAAATGGAACGAAGTGTCGCGTCCCCAGCGGGGATGTATTATCGGCCATCTTTCCTGTCCCTTGCCGGGGTTGTGGGCTTTCACACCCATGTCAAAGCGGAGCAGGAAGTAGTTGAAGTCCATACGCAATCCGATGCCGTATGCGGCGGCGATCTCTTTGTAGAATGTCTTGAAGCTGAAAAATCCGCCGGGCTGGTTCGGATAATTCTTTATAGTCCAGATGTTGCCGGCGTCGATGAACAGTGCTCCCTCGAATACCCAGAAGAGTTTGTTGCGGTATTCCAGGTTGAGTATCAGCGAGATGTCGCCGCACTGGTTGATGAAATCGCTTACCGAGTTGCGTGAGTCGTATGATCCGGGGCCGAGGGTGCGCACGCTCCATCCGCGCACGCCGTTGGCCCCTCCGGCGTAAAATCGTTTTTCGAATGGCACCATCGAGGAGTTGCCGTATGGCCACGCTATGCCGAAACCTGTGTGGAACGATATGGAGTTGCGGTCTGTGAAACGGTGGTTGATGGTGTAGTCAATCTCCCCTTTCAGATACTGGGCGTACTGTATGCCGAAGATCTTGTAGGCTCCGTCTGACCGCCGCTGGTTGATCATGGAGGAGATGGCATACAGGAGCGCGCCTGCTGTCTCCACAGAGGCTCGGGTGGTGTAGGTGTTTGTCTGCATTGAGGTGCGGCCTATGTCGGCCGATGCAGCCTGGCGGTTGGTGTGGTACCAGGTGTAGCCCATGCGCATGATGAAGTGGTCTTCATAGCTGTAGCGCAGCAGCGGATTGTCGGGCGCTATCTTGTCGATGAAGTCGATGGTGGAGCGCGGCAGGTTTACCACGTTTATGTCTATAAGGTCAAACGTGCGGCGGGTGAGGTTCGAGCGGTCGGCCCATTTGTATCGCCATGTGCCGCCGGCGATCACACGTGTGTATTCTGGACGTTCCTGGCGCATGAAAGTGACGGCGAATTCGGTTGACGCTCTCATTTTCTGTTTGAAACTGCGCCGCAGGAACGGCGCTTTGAATGTGGGGAAGGTGATGCCGAGTTCTCCTGCCAGCTCGGTGTAGCTGTCGTTTATAAGGCCGTCGAGATTGCCTGACAGGCTTTCGTATGCGCCGCGGAATTTCGCGGTCAGCTGTTCGCCCCCTTTGGCGAGGTTGCGGTGCTGGAAAGTGATCCCTCCACCCACACCGAGATCCCCCTCGGAGTTGGTGCCTTCGAGTTCGAGTGTCACTCCCATCTTTTTTGTGCGTGACAGGAGTATGTAGGCATCAAGCAGCTGTTCCTGGCCGTCTGTCCCGGCGGGACGGGTGAGTATGTTGACATACCGGAGTATGGCAAGGCGGTTCAGAGCCTCGTATGTGCGGTCTATTCCTGTGGTGCTGTAAAGTTCCCCTGGTCTGATGAAACATTGCTCTGACAGGGCTTTAGGGCTGAGGTAGGGGTCGGGGCCGTACAGTATCTCCAGGCCGTCATAATACACGGTGTCACGCCCGGCGAAATTGAAGTCGGAGGAGCTGTCGCCCGGTGAAAAGTCGGGCACTATCACTACCTTGCGGTACATATAGCGGTTGTGGCGCGGCAGGGTTACGAGGAGTTCCCCGAGCGCCTCCTTTCCGCTCCCTTCAGCCGCTTCCTGCTGCTGTATGCGCGGATTGTGCACTACCATGGTAAGCTCCACCCTCTTTTCTCCGGCCACGGTGTCAGCGATGAATCCGATGTGCTCTTTGGTGAAAGCGAAGTAACCGTTGTCGCGCAGTTTCTCCACTATCATGGCACGCTGCCGGTCAAGCAGGTTTCTGTCGAGTTTCTCTCCCGGTTGTGCCGGCCATGCTATGGTATCGGAGATCACCAGTTCCTCTATCTCCGGATCCTGGAACTCGTAGCTGACGGCACCGATCACATGCGGTTCGCCGGGATAGAGCTTGTAGTTTATCCCGATCTTCTTTTCAGAAGTCATGCTGAGTTCCGTCTCCACCCTGGCGTCGTTGTAGCCGCTGTTGATGAGTGCCTGGCGCAACTGGCGGATACTCTGGTCGGTAAGCTGTTGGTCATATATCACCGGCGGCTCTCCTATCTTGCGCAGCCAGCGGTTGAAGCGGCCGGCGGAGTCTCCTGCGAGGTTGTACACCCCAAGCTGTAACCGGGCAAACCCCAAAGCCTTGTGGTTCGGGGTCTGCCTCAGGTAGTTGTATAGCGGGCGGGTGGATACATGCGCGCTGTCGGCTACCGTGATGCTCACTTTGTCGAGCAGATAGGAGCCGGCGGGCACATTGCGTGTGGAGCTGCATCCAGGCAGCACCATGACAGCTGCCAATGTGCACAGTGCGAGAAGCCAACGCCGCAGCAGCATGTTCATCGGTCGTGTAGCTTGATGTAGGTTTTGGCGGATCACTCCATCAGTTTGCGGTAACGGCGGCGCGGGTGTTCTTTTCCGCCGTTCTGGGCTTTCTTGTATGCCTCGTAGTCGGAGTATGATCCTTCATAAAATACCACTTTGCCGTCACCCTCGAACGAGAGGATGTGGGTGCAG
>CADFRV010000022.1 GCA_902836725.1 Muribaculaceae bacterium | reverse complement strand
TCCCGGAGGTAGAGCTCGCAGGCCTGCTGCAGCTCGGCGTACCAGTCGGCGCCGAAACGTGCAATCAGGGGCTCGCGCAGGAACTGGTAGAGGCGGATCCCTTTCTTACGACCAAGTGCCTCGGCATCGCGGCAGATCTTCCAGCGGTGGTAATTCACGGCCGTAAACGTCGGAAATTCCTTTATGCGCAAGGGATAAAGTGAGCATGAGGCGGGTTTTTTCCAGTCGGTGCGCCCCTCGCGGTACGCCTTTTCCAAAGCGCACAGGCATACTCCGCCGGGAGCATAGCAGGTGAAAGCGCAGTTGCGGCCGTCGAGTATGGTGGTGACCAGATCACCCTCCACGTCGGTATAGGCCACTCCGTTGGCACGCACCTCCTCTATGGCGCGGGGCATCATGTCGGCCTCCACTTCGGGAAGCACACGCTCTATCTCTTTAACCTCATCCTCGGTGACGGGCGCGCCGGCGTCCCCCTCGATGCAGCAGGCACCGAGACATTTGTTCAGATCGCAGCAGAAAAACTGTTCGGCCAGATCAAGCGTGACAAGCGTATCCTGTATCTGTAGCATCATGCCTGCGGATTTAGGCTGCCATTGACATGCACATCGAGCTGCGGGAAGGGGAAGCTGATGCCATATTTAGGCAGTTCGTTGTAGAACAGTTCGTTGTAATGGAAGAATACCGTCCAGTAATCGGCACTTTTCACCCATGCCCTTACCTGAAGGTCCACACTCGATGCGCCAAGCTCGTTGACGAGCACGGCGGGCGACAGATTAGGTTTCGGCAGCGCTATCTCACCCCTCGCAAAAGAGTTGGCGGCGTTCGATCCGCTCCCCACAGCGCGGGCCTTCTTCCCGAAAACGGAGCGGAACCACCCGGGACGTTTCCCCGCCTCCTCGGCCGCATGCTCCCGGGCTTCCTCGGCGGAAGCGGTGGAAGAACCCTCGTCTGCCGTATCCGGCTCGCCGGTTACAGGCATTATGCGGTCGTCTTTGGCGAAGAGTGCGAGAATGGCTTCGCGTGCCTTGGCCACATCGTCGCCATAGGATATCGATACGGTCCACGATATGCGGCGATACTCCTCGCGGCTGTAATTGTTGACACTTCCTGTGGAAAGTCCGCCGTTGGGAATGAGAATCGACTTGTTGTCGCCCGTGGTGATCACGGTGAAGAATATCTGTATCTCCTTTACAGTGCCCGCATATCCCTGCACCTCAATGAAATCGCCGATCTTGTAGGGTTTGAGAAGCAGTATGAGCACACCACCCGCGAAATTCTGCAGCGTGCCGCTCAGCGCCATACCTATGGCGACGCCGGCGGAGGCGAACAGGGCGAGAAACGAGGTGGTCTCTATGCCTATAATCCCTATTACAGTGACTATGAGTATGAAATACAGGACTATGTTTATCAGGCTGAGCACGAAGGTAGTGAGCGATGCGTCGATACGCCTTGTAACGAACACCGACCTCACGAACCCGTAGATTTTCCGTATTATGAACCTGCCCACATAGAAAACCACAATGGCTATGGCCAGGTCTATGGCAAAGCTGACGGCGGATTCGGCCAGACGGTTCAGCAGGTCCTGCAAGGAAAGCGATTTCAAGGCGGCGACCATATCGCCGCTTTTTTCCGTAGCCTCACCGGCCGTGGATGCTGCGTCGGCCGCCAACGGGACACTCTGCAACAAGATACTTTGTAGCAACATAAAAAAACTTAGATGGTGTTTAAAACAGCCTGGAAGCCACATCGGCATACCATTCCAGCTGACTGTAATTGTATTTCGCCGCGTCAAGCGGTGACTTGAGTATATTCGTAGAGAGTCCGCAATGGCTCTTCAGCTCCACCTGCGAGGCATATCCCTGCCATATCCAGGGGGTTGCCGCGCAGTATACCACTGCGTCCTTGAGCGCTGCGGTTGCCTCGGCAAGGGGCTTGCGCAGCTCGGGGCTGGTACCTCCCAACCCTTCGAGATAGTGCTGGAGGTCGAAATATATGCAATTGCGGTATATGAATTCCTGCGGGGTATAATCGTCGGGCAGCACGGGATGCATGGCGTAGAGCGCACCCACGGCGTCGGCGAGGCGGTCGAGGCGCGAAGTGTCGATAACCGACATGGTGCATGTGCGCTCCACCCCGTAGAGGTTGTTATAACTGGAGAAAGTGGTGGCAGCCGCCATCACCACGTCTCCCGACATGAGGTATGGCAATGTGAGATTGTAGGGCATCCCTGCGGCGGGAAGCTCGGTAACGGATCCCACCACCCTGTCGGTGACATGGCGCAACTCGTAAGCCACCTCCACACCGGCCATGTGGCAGCAGTCGAAATACACATAGTCAAATCCCTGGCCGTCGAGCACATCGGCAAGGGTGGTGACATTCATGTAGACACGCCTTCCTTCGTGATAATCCTCACCGAACGCTTTGGGACGCGCCATCGGTGCCACAGTCTCCTGCAGGCCGGTCTGCGCCCATCCGTTGGCATGGCTCCATAGCACAATGCCGTATTTGTCGGCGGGAGCCTCCCCCTTGAAGTCGGCGATCACCTCAAGCATGCGCGAGGCGCTTACCGAGCTTACGGAGGTGTCGTAGGTTTTCAGCTCCTTCACCCCCCCGGCGGTTATCTCCTTGAGCACCGGATCCTGCCGGTAAGCGTGATGGTAGACTATAAGCCGGTTTGCGCCGAGAGCACCGGTGGAAGCGGCGCTGACCATCTCGTCGATATCGGCATTGTCATAGCCGCGCTCGTCTTTGCCGGGGGGAGTACTGCTGCCAAGACTGTTGTTCGCCACCATATAGACAAGCACCGCCCTCTCCCGCTCCCTGACCACGGGAACCGGATCATCTTCTTTAGAGCACGACGCCGCCAGAAACGCCAGAGGCAACAGCAGGGCTAATGCGGTCGTCAGCCTCCTTATGACTGCGGGAATCCTGTCTGCGAGAGAAAACGGCATAAGCTGATTTTGTCTTTGTCTGTTAATATTGGAAAATCGAGGAGGCCGAAGCCTCCCCGATAAAATAGATTTCTTATATAACGATAATACAGAGCTGATTATTGCGCCGCACGCATATCATCGCTCGGCGCGCATGGGATTGGCGAGGAAATCCTCGTAGGAGAGCTTCAGACCCTCCTCAAGCTCCACGCGGTATTTCCATCCCAGAGCCGCACTCTTGCTCACGTCGAGCAGCTTGCGGGGTGTGCCGTTGGGCTTGGAGGTATCCCAGAGGATGCGTCCCTCGTATCCCACGGTCTTTGCCACAAGCTCGGTAAGCTCGCGTATGGTAAGTTCCTTGCCTGTGCCGGCGTTCACGGTCTCGTTGCCCGAGTAGTTGTTCATGAGGAACACACAGAGGTTCGCGAGGTCGTCGACATAAAGGAATTCACGCAGCGGAGTGCCGTCGCCCCAGCAAGTCACCTCCTGGAGCCCCTGCTCTTTGGCCTCATGGAAGCGGCGTATGAGGGCGGGCACCACATGCGAGTGCGTGGGGTGGTAGTTGTCGTTGGGCCCGTAGAGGTTGGTAGGCATCACACTGATATAGTCTGTGCCATACTGGCGGTTGAGGTACTCGCAGTATTTCAGTCCCGAGATCTTGGCCAGGGCATAAGCCTCGTTGGTCTGCTCCAGCTCCGAGGTGAGCAGGCAACTCTCCTTCATGGGCTGCGGCGCCAGGCGCGGATAGATGCACGACGATCCGAGGAACTCCAGTTTCTTGCAACCGTTTTTCCATGCGGAGTGTATCACGTTCATCTCCAGTATCATGTTGTCGTACATGAAGTCTGCCAGAGCCGAATGGTTGGCGATGATGCCGCCTACCTTTGCGGCAGCCAGAAACACATAATCGGGTTTCTCCTGGGCGAAGAAGCGCTCCACCTCATCCTGACGGCAGAGGTCAAGCTCCCTGTGAGTGCGGGTAATGATATTGGTATAACCCTGACGCTCAAGCTCGCGCACGATAGCCGATCCCACCATGCCGCGGTGGCCGGCCACATAAATTTTCGCGTCTTTCTCCATCATGGCCGTACCTTATTTTACGATACCCTTTTCCAGATATTCGGCAAGGTTGGTGCGCACCTGTTCGCCGGCACGCTCCACCGCCACCTTCTCCATATCGGCGTCGGTCATTATCTTCACGAGCTGCTCGAATGTGGTTGATGTCGGGTTCCAGCCGAGAATTGCCTTTGCCTTGGTGGGGTCTCCCCAGAGGTTCACCACATCGGTGGGACGGTAGAAGTCGGGCGACACCTCCACGAGCACACGGCCTGTGGCCTCGTCTATACCCTTTTCGTCAAGTCCCTCACCCTCCCAGCGGAGATTGATGCCGACGTTGCGGAACGCCAGTGTGGCGAACTCGCGCACGGAGTGCTGCTCGCCGGTGGCGATGACGAAATCCTGGGGCGCGTCCTGCTGAAGGATCAGCCACATGCACTCCACATAATCTTTGGCATATCCCCAGTCGCGGAGCGAGGAGAGGTTGCCGAGATAGAGTTTGTCCTGCTTGCCGTGGGCTATGCGGGCTGCGGCGAGGGTGATCTTTCGTGTCACGAAAGTCTCTCCGCGGCGCTCGCTCTCGTGGTTGAAGAGGATACCGGAGCAGCAGAACATGTTGTATGCCTCGCGATACTCCTTCACGATCCAGAAACCGTAGAGCTTGGCCACGGCATAGGGGCTGTAGGGATGGAAGGGGGTGTTCTCGTTCTGGGGCACCTCCTCCACTTTGCCGTAAAGCTCCGATGTGGATGCCTGATAGATGCGGCAAGTGCCGGCAAGGCCGCTTAGACGCACCGCCTCAAGCACACGGAGCACACCGGTGGCGTCTACGTCGGCAGTGAATTCCGGGGAGTCGAACGATACCTGCACATGGCTCTGTGCGGCAAGGTTGTAGATCTCGTCGGGGCGCACTTTCTGCACTACCTGGAGAATACTCATGGAGTCGCCGAGATCGGCGTAATGGAGGTGGAAATTCTCATTTCCCTCAAGGTGGGCGATACGCTCGCGATAGTCCACAGACGACCGGCGTATTGTTCCGTGCACGTCATATCCCTTTTCAATAAGGAATTCCGCGAGGAAAGAGCCGTCCTGGCCAGTAACACCTGTAATTAAAGCTGTCTTTTTCATATTGTTATTCATGCGTGTGTCCGGCACCAATAGTATAGCGGTGAACGGTTGTTTAACAATTGTCATGTCAGGTCCCCGCCTCTACAGGGATGTGGAAGGGGGTGTCTGCCGGTGTGATACACACCATATTTCCAGCCGGATACCAGACACCTTTTTGAGGATCAGACGCGCGAAGGGCGTGCCTTCGGCGGCACACCGCATGTTCATATCCGGATGGATAAAACCGCCGGGAGGCCGACAGCTGTCATGTCGGCCGCCCGGGCAGTGTTGTCTCAGTTCTTGAGGGCATCGCGGAGGGCCTCCATGGCCATGGCGATGCCGTTGGCGTCCTTGCCGCCTGCCTGTGCGAAACCGGGCTGGCCGCCTCCGCCACCCTTGATGGCCTTGGCTGCCTCACGCACCATCTGCGATGCGTTGCGCCCCTCTTCCACCAGGTCGTTGGTGAGCATGACGGTGAGAAGCGGTTTACCGCCCATATCCACTGTAGCGGCGATGAATGCGGTTCTCTCCGGAGATGCGGCACGCACTCCGAAAGCCATGTTCTTCACCAGGTCGGGGATACGCACTCCGGTGAGCATCACGGTCTTTATGCCGTTTATATCCTCGGCTTCGGCCAGATGCCTGGCTGTCATCTGTGCCACACGCTCCTTGAGGTGCTCCTCTGCCTGGCGGCGGAGTGTCTCGTTCTCCTCAATCTCTTTTCTGAGGGCGGCGATAAGGTCGGGGGCGTTGTGGAGCATAGTGGCGATCTCGCGCATGTTGTCGCTGATCTCGTCGATGGCTTTCTCCACGTTCTCCCCTGTGATGGCCTCTATACGTCTGATTCCGGCGGCGATGCTGCTCTCGGAGATGATCTTGATCATGCCGATGTTGCCGGTGTTGTCCACGTGTGTGCCGCCGCAAAGCTCAACCGAGCTGCCGTAGCGTATCACACGCACCTCGTCGCCGTATTTCTCGCCGAAGAGAGCCATGGCGCCCATGGCGCGTGCCTCTTCGATGGGCACGTTGCGGCGCTCGTCGCGGCTGTATGCCTCGCGCACCTTGCGGTTTGCAAGATGCTCCACCTTGCGCAGCTCCTCGGGGGTGACTTTCTGGAAGTGGGAGAAGTCGAAGCGGAGGATCTCGGGTGACACATATGAGCCTTTCTGCTCCACATGTGTGCCGAGCACCTCGCGGAGAGCCTCATGCAGCAGGTGTGTGGCAGTGTGGTTGCATGAAGTGGCGCGGCGCGCCTCCATGTTTATCGATGCCTTGAAGTCTGCGGCGGGATCGGAGGGGAGCTTATGGGTGAGGTGCACCCCGATGCCGTTCTCGCGTTTGGTATCGAAGATCTCGATGGTCTCGCCGTCGGCGGCGACAAGTTTGCCGCTGTCGCCCACCTGTCCGCCCATCTCGGCGTAGAAAGGTGTGCGGTCGAGGATTATCTGGTAGAACTCCTTGTTCTTCTGTTTCACCTTGCGGTAGCGGAGTATGCGGGCCTCGGTCTCGGCGAGGTCGTAGCCTACGAACTCCTCCTCACCCTCGCGCACAGTCACCCAGTCGGTGGCCTCCACGGCGGCGGCATTGCGGGCGCGTGCCTTCTGTGCCTCCATCTCGCGGTCGAATCCCTCCTGGTCGAGTGTCATGCCGTTCTCCTTGAGAATAAGCTCTGTGAGGTCGAGGGGGAAGCCGTATGTGTCATACAGCACGAAAGCCTCGCTGCCTGAGATCTCGATCTTGGAAGCCTTGCGTGCCGAGGCGATGGCGCTCTCGAGCATGCGGATACCGTTCTCGAGTGTGCGCAGGAAGGAGTCTTCCTCCTCCTTGGTCACCTTCATTATCAGCTCGCGCTGCTGCGGAAGCTCGGGATATGCCTCACCCATCGATTCGATAAGTGTGTCCACGAGCTTGTACATGAACGCCTCCTTCTGTTCCAGGAAGGTGTAGGCGTAACGCACGGCGCGGCGCAGGATGCGGCGTATCACATATCCGGCCTTGGCGTTGCCGGGGAGCTGTGAGTCGGCGATCGAGAAGGCTATGGTGCGGATATGGTCGGCGATGACGCGCATGGCCACATCCACCTTGTGGTCCTCCCCATATTTCTTGCCGGAAAGTTCGGCTATCTTGGCGATCATGGGGGTGAACACGTCGGTATCATAGTTCGATGTCTTACCCTGCAAAGCCATGCAGAGGCGCTCGAATCCCATGCCGGTATCGATCACCTTGGCGGGGAGCGGCTCGAGTGTGTGGTCGGCCTTGCGGTTGAACTGCATGAACACGAGGTTCCAGATCTCGATCACCTGGGGATGGTCCTTGTTCACCAGTTCCGCGCCCGGCACAGCCTTGCGCTCTTCGTCGCTTCTGAGGTCGATATGTATCTCAGAGCAGGGACCGCAGGGACCTGTATCGCCCATTTCCCAGAAATTGTCGTGCTTGTTGCCGTTGATGATATGGCTTTCGGGAAGATGTGCCGCCCAGTATGATGCGGCCTCGTCGTCGCGGGTAAGTCCCTCGGCGGGAGAGCCTTCGAACACTGTGGCATAGAGGTGTGCGGGGTCGAGGCCGAGCACATCCACAAGAAACTCCCATGCCCAGTCGATGGCTTCTTTCTTGAAATAGTCGCCAAACGACCAGTTGCCGAGCATCTCGAACATGGTGTGATGGTAGGTATCGTGCCCCACCTCTTCAAGGTCGTTGTGTTTGCCGCTGACGCGCAGGCACTTCTGGCTGTCGGTGACGCGGGTCCACTTCGGCGCCTTGTTTCCGAGAATAATGTCCTTGAACTGATTCATGCCCGCGTTGGTGAACATCAGCGTGGGGTCATCCTTTATTACCATCGGGGCCGACGGAACGATCCGGTGCCCTTTGCTTTCGAAAAACTGCTTGAAGGATTCTCTTATTTCCTTAGCTGTAAGAGGTTTATTGCTCATGCGTATGGTGAAGATTGTATTTTCTGCGGAGTAAGCGGGCTTCCGGAGGCCATACAGGCCTATTTCGCCCGATTCAAGCGGCAAAATTACTCTTTTTTTACTACTTTTGCAAATCAAATCTTTATGGCAGACTTCGATAAGAAATATTACAAAATAAAGGAGGTGGCCGCCATCCTCGGCCTCCCCCCCTCCACGCTGCGCTTCTGGGAGTCGAAATTCACCATCATCAAACCGCGCCGCAACGACAAGGGGATACGCATCTACACCCCCGCTGACATCGAGAAACTGCGCATGGTCACCTATCTGGTAAAAGACAAGGGGCTACACATCGAGGCCGCCGAGGAGCAGATACGCAACAACCGCTCCAACGTGTCGCGCCGGGCGCAGACCATCGAGCGCCTCCGCGAGATCCGCGCCACCCTGCAGCAGCTCCTTGACGCCGCCAACCGCCGCCCGGGGAGGGATAGAAATTGAGAAATCAAGAAAGTGAGAAAGTGAGAAATTAAGAAAACGAGAGCAGAGGGGGCACTGAATTTATGGCTGTTGATTTAGACTACATACAGCATTTGGCTGAAAACCATGAAGGCGTCGACGTGGAGTTCAAGGAGACTACCGGGCAACTTAACCGTGGTATGGAGACACTATGCGGTATGATCAACGGCTCCGGGGGCGTCGTTGTATTCGGAGTATCAAACAAAGGCAAAATCATCGGACAGGAAATCGGCGACAAGACCACCCGTGAAATCGGGGAAGCGATCAATAAATTTGATCCGGCAGTTGACATTCAGCCGGAATATGTGCGGGTTGATAATTCCGACAAGTATGTCATAGCCTTTCTGACAGATGGATTGGAAACGGACAAGCCTTATATGTGGGACGGAAAACCATATCGTAGGCACGACAGCGTGACAAGTGTCATGCCTCGCGAAAAATTTATCCGTCTTCATGAACTTCAGCACGGGTTAAAATACAGATGGGAATCTAAGGTGAATCAACAGCTGACCATCGATGACCTTGACGGACAGCTTATTCAAAATATAATCCAAAGTGCCGTAAGGCGTGGCCGCTTGCCGAGTGTCGCGCTTAATGACAATATTCAGACTGCTCTGGAGCGGCTTAAACTGATTAAAGACGGGAAAATCTGCAATTCTGCAGCAGTACTGTTCGGAAAAGATTTCACCGATTACCCTCAATGCAGACTTCGTCTTGCCCGATTCAGAGGCACTGCCAAACAGGATTTCATCGACAATCAACAAGAGGAGGGGAACATCTTTCAGTTGGTTGACGCGGCAATGTCATTCTTTTTCAAGCACCTTAACCTATCAGGGACGACGCACAATCGACTTTATCGGAAGGATGAGCTTGAAATTCCATACGATGCGCTGCGCGAGAGCATTGTCAACGCATACTGTCACATGAACTGTGGGTATGAGGTTGCTACTGTCGGACTCGCAATCTATGATGACAGGATTGAAATTGAGAATGCCGGCCGGTTCCCGGCGCGCATATCGCCAGACGCTATGATGCAGAAGGAAAAAGAATACAGGGAAAACACCTCGCTTCCTCCGAATCCTGTCATAGCCAATATCATGTATCTTGGCGGCCTTATAGAACATTGGGGACGTGGACTGTCAATGATGGCAAGAGAATGTGAACGTGTTGGATTACCTGTTCCTTCGTTTTATCAGAATGGCACCATTGTCAGAATCAGTTTTGCACGTTCCAGGGACACGGGCAAGGACACCGTAGGAGTAAGTAAGAGTAAGTTTGGAGTAAGTGGGGATACAGTAAAAAGGCAAATTGTTCCCGGATTATTGAAACTTATAAAGTCAATTGGAGAAGATTGGTATTCCTCATACGACTTGTGCGATATGTTGGGTTATAAATCACGCAATTCATTTGTGAGGCAGCACCTTAATCCTGCTATACAAGAAGGCCTTATTGCTCTTGAAAATCCGGATAAACCTAATGCTCCAAATCAAAGATACGGATTGACTTTGAAGGGCAAAGCCCTGTATTATGAACGCCATAATAACGAGAATGACGTTCAAAACGAGCCGCAAAGAATGCAAGTTGACCTGCAAAATGACCCGCAAACCGATTTAGAGGGTCAAAATGACCCTTTAAACGCGCAAGCTGACCCTCTAAAGTATGCTGTTATCCGAGCAATCAAAGAAAATAGTGATATCAGCCGCGCTGAGTTGGCTCGTATTGCCGGATGCTCAGAGAGTACAGTCAAAAGACGGTTGAAAGAGTGGAATATTGCATGGCTTGGTCATCCCAAGACCGGGCATTGGGTATTTGTCAAAGATATTCAATAACTAAATCAGAGGAATCAGAGACATCAGAGGTATCAGAGGAATCAGGGGATCGGAGGAGATATTCTCTGATCCCTTGATTTTATACAGTTTTTCAATCACACTATCGTATAGCCTTTTATCTGACCACTTTATATAATCCTTTATATTACCCTTTATCTAACCATCTTATATTATACCTCTTATATTATATATGTGTGCGCAACTATATCAGCAGGCGCTCCACCATCTTTTCTCAATTTCTTATTTCTCATTTTCTTAATTTCTCATTTTCTTAATTTCTCATTTTTCTTAATTTCTTATTTCCCAATTTCCCGTTTCCATGAGCAAAAGTATCCTTGCTTGACTTCTCATGCTCTTACTTCTTACTTCTAAAAAGCCCTCCCGCTTTGTTAAGCGCGAGGGCTTTTTCACCAAATTCTCATAAAAAGTGTAAACACGAAAACATGTTAACAACAATTAACTATTGGGGGGGGTAAATTGTGAACTTATGTTTAACTTTGCGTCGGATTGTAGGCTGATTCAAGTGCTCAAAAATTACTGCCTGCTACTATTGTAACGAAGAACAATGCGGTAAATTGCCGCAAGCGCGCACATACAGATTAACTTTTTTAATCTGAATAACCTCTAACAACGAAAAAACAACATAATCAATACATAAACTAATTCGCAACACAATGCAAAAAAAGTACATTATTCCCGTGCTTATGGCAGTGCCCACTGCCATGCCGATGATGGCCGCGGAGATTACTGTTTTGCCTACTGACAGCTGGGATTGGAAAGCTGACGGCCAGAACAGTGCAAGTCTTGAGCTCGAAGGTAACACCGTGATTTGCCCTGTTGGTATCTCTAACGTTACTTACAGCAAAGAATTGGCTCAAGGAGACTATACCTTGAAGTTCAATACTGCCGGCACAAACAACATCAAGGTATATGTAGCCGGCCAGCTTCTGACCCAGACAGGTGACCGCAACTACAAATTCTCAACAAATGGTGGTGTTGTAGAAGTAAAGATCGAAGCAGAGGATACCTCTGCAGCATTCCAGTTCACTGATGCAGAAATCGTTCTTGACTTTGATTTCACTGCTGCAAACGCTGCCCTGACAGCTCTATTGAACGCAGACCCGCAGGCTGCTGTAATCGACGAAAAAGATGAAAGCACACTCGCCGTATCACTGAAAGCACAGTACGCAGAGATCCAGGAAACAATCAAATCAATCCAGGATCGTATCGCGGCTGTAAACGACAGCGATCCTGAGGCTGCCTACAAAGTTTACTCCGAAGAAGAACTCTTCAACTATGCAAAGGGTGAGGACAAGATTTCTGCCGCTATCGAAGCTCTTAAGGCAACTATTGAGACTTACAACGAACAGGCAGAACCTGAGAACGCACGTTTCAACATCGAGCAGAACAATAAGGCTGCTGCAAAAAGGCTGAAAGAGAATACCACCAATATGAATGGCTACTACGATGAGTGCGTAAAAGCGAACACCGCATATGAGGCAATTATTGCTAAAATCATCGGAGAAGATCAGAACCCCACAGACTTCAAATATGCGAATAATACCGAAGCGCTCAAACATCTGCGCGACGGCATTGACGCATATGACAAAGAAGTTGCAGATCTTATTGCAGAAGCCGGTGACGAACGCAAAATCACTAAGGAAGAGGAAAAAGCTCTTGGCGATAAAGCATCAATAGGTCTCTACAACGAATATGACACTCTCAAAAAAGATATCGCTGAGGACACGGCAGATGCCAATGCATATGTGCTGTACACAAACAAGGTAGCCGTTCTCGAGAAGACATACAATGAAGCAGTAACTCTCATCGACCTCCAGAAGGGTGTCGGCAAGGACTACACGTTCGTATATGCCACACTTCAGGCTGAGGCAAGAAAGGCCATCGAAGATCTCAAAAATAAAGCTATCAAGGAGTGCCGTATCGAAAGTGGCGTGATAGAAGGAGCATACAATTTCTGGAACAATGACGGAAAAACCTCCACAGGTGAAACAATCCTAAAAGACGAAACAATCCTTGACAATGCTATCGCAGCTATCCAGCAGAAGGCTCAGGATCTTGCAGATGACGCCAAAGCTCAGAACGACGCATACACCGCCGCAACTGATGAAATCAAGGGTCTGAAAGATGCACTTACCGCAGTTCTTAAAGATCAGACTGTGTCCGAAGCGATACAGAACAAACTTGAAGAGCTGAAAAACGCCATCACTACGAAGATTGACAATCTCGAAAAAAGCGTCAACGATGCATACACAGCACATCAGCTTCCTGTTGCTGACTTCGATAAGACTGTCACAGAGATCACCAATGACATCAACAACCTCAAAGATCAGTTCCAGGAAACCGGTATCTTCGGAGCAACAATCAAACTGCAGAATGCCCTTGACAAAGCATGGAATGGCGAGGAAAAAGACGGCAAATTTGAAGGTGGTATCGTAAATGACAACACGGGTGAGAATTACGAATTCATTGTTTCCCTGTTCCAGTCTACCAAGGACAACATCCAGAACTCAATCAATACCCTCCCCATACCGGAAAATGCTTCAGATGTTGACTTCCAGAAAACATGTAACAATATTCTCGTTTCCATCGATCAGCTTACTAAAGACGCAGAGTCTCTCCATGATGCTGTAGAAGCATATTACGATGCTTATACACCTGCGGACAAGGCTATTACCGATCTTCAGGAAGCTACTGTCAAGAATAACGATCTGATAAAACTCGACAAAGATTTCAGCACAACTACAAACAAAGCTGTTGATGATCTCGTTAAAGAATTCGACACGATCAAAAAGGCCTACGAAGATGCTGTTGAGATTGCTAATCCCCACGACTGCTACGATTCAGTTGTGGCAGCAAGCGCTATGTTTGACGGCAAAGATTTCGTAGCTGACGCAAAAGCTGCAGAGAAGACATTCCGTCAGGCACTCACTGACAGCAATATGGCTGTTCTGGAGGCTGTTGAACTTCCCACAGGTGTCAACCCCTCAGAATTCGATGCACTCAAGACTACAGCTACAGAAGCCAAGTATGCTGCTGAAGCAACAGATCCGTTCGATGCTGCCAAATATCAGGATGCCGATGAGGCTATCCAGGCTGCATATGAGGCTGCCGAAGATATCATCGACAGCGACAAGGCATACACTAACGGCGAATACGCGGCTCTCCTTCCCGAACTGGCCGAAACACTTGACCATGTTCGCGGTATAAATGAACAGACCTCTAAGGAACCTGCCAAGACATATTATGCAGATGATGTGATCGGTTCCAAGACAGATGCAGCCGAAACATCCCTGCAGGGCCGTCTTGACGCACTTGTTAAGGCTATAAATGAGGCACATTACAATAACGCAATGCTTGCCGATCCCAAGGTAGAGGGCTACAAGACAAATGCCGAGATGTTCAGCGCAGAGCTTCAGGCCATCAAGAATGCAGCTTCAACTCTCAATGCTGCTATTCCTCTGAACGAAAGCGCCCACAACGCAGAACTCCTCGACAACGAGCGTGTTCTCGAAACAATCAGCAATGCCCTTGCGACAATCGCTGATTACGACTCCCACTTCACCAAAGGCATGGCCGAGACCATCGAGAAGCTCCGCGACGAAGACCTCAACAAGGTCAATCGCGAAGTTGCCGAAGCTTACGCAACCGGTAAGGCATACTCCTCAACTGGCGGTACTGATCCCAAAGACAATCTCGAGAAATTCACCGAAAATTATAAAGCCATTGAGGATGCGGTTACAAAACAGATGGATGAATTCGCTGCCGAGTATAACGAAAGCGTAATCGAGCACAATGCCGCTACAGTAGAGGAATGCGGATGGGATGCAATGGTTGAAGAACTCCACGCCGTCTACACAAGTTCTATAACCTCCTACAACACATATCTCAACCTCAAAAACGAAAATTACGAGGAGTACATCAAGACGACAGTTACATCTCACGCTGACATCTACGAGTATTCCACACTGACCCGCGAATTAGAGGCAAAAGTTGCCGCATATCTCGCTAAGGCAGACCAAGATCACAACGTTCTTCAGCGCGACGACATCTTCATCAACGCATTGATGCCCGCCGGCGATCTGATCAATCAGATGAACGAACTGGTTCGGACTCTCAGCAGTGATGTCAATGACAAAGCACTTGAATACTATCCCACCATAGAAGGTGCGGCATCAAGTGCAATCATGGACGCTACTACCATCATGCGTAATGCAAAGATCAGCGAGACCATTATCGCAGAGACTCTCAATGCAGCAAATGACTACTATGCAACTGGCTCCGACAAATACACCGACGCTACTGCAAAGGATGAGACCACTGGAGAGAGCAATGCTGACCGCACAGCTCCCGAAGTCCCTGTAGAAGAGACAATCGGCTACATAATGAACGCTATCGCCAACGCATTTGAGGCAGTTCCGGGCAGCATCGACATGCAGGCCGCTGCACAGAAAGACTGGACAGCCGCATACGGTAAAGCTCTCGAAACATTCAAAGAGTGTGAGGAGATCCTTGCAAGTTGCAATGCCATTAAAGCAGAAAAAATCGCTGAAATGCAGGCCGCTATCGACGAGGCGAAACAGGATGCAGCCACTATCGACACAACTGCGAAAGCAAACGAAGATCTCATCAGCAACCTTCTGGGTTACAAGGGAGATCTCGCACAGCTCCTTTCAGATATCAGAACAAAGGTTGATGATCTCAAGAGTGCAAACGATGCCAATGTGGCAGAGCAGGAGGCTTGGGATAACTACAATGATGTTGTGATCCCCGACCTGAAATCTGACTACGACGCATTCCTCGCATTCATCAATATGATGGCTTGCGAGAGCAGCGTCGATACCCAGAGCATTGCCGATGCAATTGCAGCTGTAGAAAAAGCAGTTAAAGACAACAAGGGCAACCTCGTTAAAAATGCTGCCACAATCAAGGCCGCCATTGACAATGCTAAGGACGAGTTGACACTAGGCTACAACACCGCAGTAGCCAAAGAGAAAGCAATTCTCGCCAAACAGGTTGAAGCAGTCAAGGTTGCGTTCAACAATGCAAAAGTTTCCAAGAACTGCCCGGACGACATAGAGCAGATCAATGAAACTCTTGACGCCCTTTTCGACGAAATCAAGGCACTCCAGTTCGACAGCGAAGATGCAGAAGCATTCAAGCAGAGCGCCCTCGGCTATGAAACCCAGCTTAACAACTGGCTCGTTAAACTCCAGGCATATGATCCCGACCACGGCAACACCCTGCAGGCTACTGCGAACGCGCTCGACAAGCTCGTTAAGGATCAGGCAGCCGCTATCGCAGAAGGCAAGGCAGGTGTAAGCGACCTCGTAAAAGAGAAATACGATCGCGAGTACGACATACTGACCGAAGAACTCAACGCCGTACAGTCTGCAATCAAAGCTGCCGGCAACAATGTGATCACACAGGCCGGAAACTTCGAGGCTGACATCAAGGCTATCGGTGACAAGCTTACCGAACTCAACGCAGAGGCCAAGGAAGCAGGCGACAAGGCAGAGGCCGACAAAGCCAGACAGGAGATCAATGATGCCAACTTTGCAGATCTTACTGATCTCATCAACACACTCAACAGTGACCTTGCGGATCTCAAAGCTGCTATCGAGAACTATGGTTACTCTGAGGAATCGTACTATCAGGGCCGCATAGAGGTTATCACCAACACTATCGCTCAGCTCCAGCAGGAAATCGATGAGCAGAATGAAGCTATTGGTCTGAATGATGCAGTAGCAACAAATCTCCAAGATCAGGGTAACACAATCGCAAACGCAATAAATGCTCTCGAAGTTGAGGCCGCAACCCGCTACACCAATGCCGCCAAGTATGCTGCTGACCAGGCTATTGCAAATGCCCTCGCAGCTCTCCAACCCGGAGATGGCAAGTTCGTGGTGCCCACAATGGCTCAGGAAGCTATGGCAACCCTCCATTCACTCAAGTGGATGTTCATCGAATATGATGGTCGCTTCACCAACTGGCTTGACAAGTGGTCTAACCGAAATGATGCCGTGGCAAGCGAACTCAATGACTACGCCGACGCATTCAAAGAGATCGCTGAAACTGCCGCATCTGTCAAAGCAACCGCCGAGGAAAACACATTCCGCTATGGTGACGTGAACGAGGACAACAAGGTCAACTTCCTTGACATT
>CADFRV010000021.1 GCA_902836725.1 Muribaculaceae bacterium | reverse complement strand
CTTGATGTCGATAAATCAGGTTCTGTATATGCGACATTGGGCGATGACAGATATTCCCAGGCCGTAAGCATATACCAGAACGACAGGGAACAGAATAGGGGTCAGATCTATGGTGCTGTGGTTACCTCACTGGGTCTATATCGCCCCGGCGACAGGATGGAATATGCAGTTGTGCTATATGAGCTTGACAAGGATTCGCGTGCCGTGTCACCGTCGCGCAATTTCACTATCCGCTTACGCGACGCCAACTACCAGGAGGTTGCCACAAATGCCATGACCACCGATGCCTGGGGGCGCGCGCAGGGCTCGTTCGATCTCCCCGAGGAGGGTCTTACCGGTAATTTCTCCCTGGAGTTCGCCGACCAGGACATAATCGGCGGATGCTCGTTTATGGTAAGCGATTACAAGTTGCCTACGTTTGAGACGAAGGTGACTTCAGTGAAGCGTCCCGCGACTGTTGCAGACGATGCTGTAATAGAGGGTAACGCCATGACATTCGCCGGTTTCCCGGTGGAGGGTGCCGCAGTGAAAGCGCAGGTGAAGGTGCGCACCGGAGCCTGGTGGTTCGCCTCGGTATCTCCTGTCTTTTACGAGGGTGAGGCTGTCACCGACCCGAAGGGAGCTTTCAAGGTAGTGATACCATCGCAGGCCATAGCCTCATCACCGTGTCCCGACGGATTTTTCACAGTGGATATCGCTGTCACATCTCCCGACGGGGAGACACGCACCGCGTCCACCGGTTTCAACATGGGCAAACCCGATTATATCAAGGCTTCAATTCCCGGAGAATATAATGCGGATTCCCGTAAGGAGGTAAAAGTCGGTCTTTACGACTTCGACGACAAACCTCAGCAGGGTGAGTTGCGCTACAAGGTAAGCCGTATGGAGATGAAGGATGACCGGTATGTTTATCCCGAAGTGGTAAAAGAGGGCACGATGATGCCCGGTAATTTCAGCGAGGTGCTGACGTCGCTCCCCTCGGGACAGTACGGGATCATATTCGAGACTGTGGACCGCTCCCTTTCAGATCCGACCGGCATAGCCCGTGTGACGGTATGGCGCCCAAGTGATGCAGTCTGTGCCGCCGATGAACTGCTCTGGACACCTGCCGGCGGCGACATTGAGGCTGATGCCAACGGACGCGCCGCTGTGACGGTAGGCAGCAATGCGCCGGGAAGCCATATGTTCGTATTGGTATCGGATGAAAACGGACATATCGTTTCATCGGAGTGGATCGAGCTTAAAGGAATGCAGACGGTTGGCGTGCAGTTGCCGCATGGCGCGCAGTCTGTCACCGTCAATATGTCTGTGATACATGACTGCAAGATTGAAACAGAGGCCGTAAGGGTGGTATCTTCCGCATCAAAACGGAAAATAACCCTGCATACGACAACTTTCCGCGATAAAGTCACCCCGGGTGACCGCGAGACTGTGACACTCAGGGTAGAGGGCTTCGACGGCGCGCTTCCTGAAAGTGCCGTGATGCTTGACATGAGCAACAAGGCCATAGATGTGATACAGGAGAATCCCTTTGGCTTTACAGCCAACAGCTGGCGCGGACTGGCGCCTGGCCTGACTTACCCGCATTTCTATTCAAACTGGATGCAGGTGTCTGCCAAATGGATAAATTACGATGCGGTAGATTATTCCGAGCCTGAATTCCAGCTTTACGGCCGCCGGTTTGGAGCATCCCCGAGATTATATATGAAATCAACCTCACGCCGCATAGCCGCAAATATGGCTTTAGGTGGTGCTGATGTTGCGGAGGAAGCTGAATATGATGATCTGGTGTCTGTCGAGGAGCATAAGATGGCCGTAACAGGTGCAGCTCCGCAGATGATGGCTGCTGATGCAGGTGGCAGTGATATGGTGCTTGCCGAGGAAACCGTGGAAAGCGGCGAGAGCCGTGCCGAAACGGATGATACGGCTTACCGTCCCGCAGAAGTACCCCTCGCTTTCTTCCGTCCGATACTTGTGACCGATGCCTCCGGCAATCTGGAGATCACTTATACGGTGCCTGACGCGAACACTACATGGGTGCTGAGATCTCTCGCATACAACAGGGAGCTGCTTACGGCCATGGATAAAGTTGAGATCGTGGCGTCAAAACCGGTAATGGTTTCCACCAATGCGCCCCGATTCCTGCGATGCGGCGACAAGGTGCGTCTGCTCGCCTCTGTGATGAATGCCACAGACAGCACACTGCATGTGCATACGGTAAGCGAGCTGCTCGGCGTGTCGGACAACAGGCTTGTGGCCATCTCGGAAAACAGTGATACCCTTTCAGGCATGGGACGCTCTGTGGCGTCGATAGAGTTCGAAGTGCCGGAAAACCTGCAGGGAGTTATACTCCGTGTAAGGTCGACAGCTGGGAAATTCACCGATGGAGAGCAGACTTTCATTCCCATTCTCCCTTCAGAGCAGAATGTGGTGGAAAGCACACCATTCTATATAGCTCCGGGCAACAATCATTTCACTATGCCGTTGCCGGAGATCACCCGTGGACGTGCTTTCCTCAGATTTACAGGTAATCCGGCGTGGGAGGTAGTCTCGGCGCTTCCAGGGCTTCGCAAGGGTGACTTCACTTCGTCTGTATCCGCTGCCGGCGAACTTTATTCAGCCGCTGTGGCCGACGGCCTTATGAAGCAATTCCCGGAAATCGCACGCACTATCCGCAGATGGGCCGACAATCCGTCTGATTCCGTTCTGGTGTCAATGCTTGAGAAGAACAGTCAGCTGAAGGATATGCTTCTCAATTCCACTCCGTGGGTAAGCGACGCGCTTGACGACACCGAGAGGATGCAGCGTCTCGTGCTTCTGCTTGACAGCCGCAATACATCGAAAGCCGCTGACAATGCCATAGCTCAGCTCCGCAAGACTTTCGTCAAGGGTGAGGGATGGTGCTGGACCACGCAATATCCGAAATATTCCGAATGGTGCACTTTACAGATCCTTGACATTCTCGGCGGCCTCAACCGTATGAGGTGGCTTCCCGACGACAGGGAGCTGAAAGAGATGATAGAGGAGGCAGTGAAGTATGTGGACCGTACTACAGCCGCTGAATTCGCCAGATATCCAAAATCGGATTTCACTATGTACTGCTACATGCGACTGAAATATCCCGATATAAAGCAGTCTTCGGCAGCCGCGGGTGTGACAGCCGCCCAGGTGCGCCGCATCATCTCCTCATGGAAAGACCATCCGGTGGCTACAAAGGCGGTGGACGCCCTCATTCTCAACGCCAACAGCTATGCCGCTACCGCACGCCAGATACTTGAGTCGCTGACGGAACTTGCCACCTATACTCCCGAGCGCGGCATGTGGTGGGCGCAGTTTGACAACCGTTATTCGATGTGGTCGATGAACAAAGTAGGGCTTACCGGCATTGTATTGGATGCCTATGCGAGTGTGGCGCCCAAATCTCCCGAGGTTGACCGCATACGCCAGTGGCTTGTGCTTAACAAAGCAGACAACAGCTGGGGCAACACCATAATGACCGCCCAGGTGGTGTCGTCGCTCCTTCTCTCCGGAACGGAGTGGACTGTGAATCCTGCCGCTACAGCCGTGAGAGTGAACGGAACGCTTCTTCAGCCTAAGGAGGAATATGCCACAGGTTCGTTCACTGAAGCCATCACCCCGCTCCTTTCCGAACCGGGGGAACTGGTGATCGACCGCCAGGGCAATTATCCCTCATTCGGTGGATTGCTTACCATGCGTGTCGTGCCGATGGATGAAGTGAAGGCCGCCGGTACCAATGAATTGAGTGTGGAGAAATATATGAGTGTATACGACGGTACCTCCTGGGTTCCGTCGAGGGAATTCAAAGTCGGTGACCGCGTGAAGGTGACCCTGACGATCATTGCCGATAAGGATATGAGCTATGTAGTGGTCAATGACAAGCGCGCGGCGGGTCTTGAACCGAAAGAGCAGCTGCCGACACCGGTTTACAGCGACGGTCTCTGTTTCTATCGTGAGAACCGCGATTCACATACGAACCTGTTCATAGATTTTCTCCCGAAAGGAACCTATATGCTCGAGTACGAACTGTTCGCCTCGCAGGCAGGAGTTTTCTCTTCCGGTGTGGCACAGATCCAGAGCCAGTACAATCCGTTGAATGTAGCGCACTCTGCCGGAGCTGAGGTGACAATAAAATGAGGCTACCGATAAAAGTAAAGTGATACGTAAAATATTAACAGTCCTGATTATGGTGGCGGCATTGATGGATGCCGCCCCTTTATGTGCAAAAACGAAACGGACGGCGCGCCGGCAGACGAAGCCCAAGACCGAGAAAACAGTCACGGCATCCAAGGCTTCCGCCGGACATGCAGGTGCGGTCCCCACGGTAGACGAGACATTCGATAGCCCCAAACATGAGATGAGGGGCGGATGGCTTGCATCTGTTTACGGGATCGACTGGCCCTCACGCCAAGGTGTGGGTGAGGATGTGGCACAGCAGCAGAAAAAGGAGTTGACCGACATATTGGATATTCTGGAAAAGGCCGGTATAAACGCAGTGATGTTTCAGGTGCGTTCAATGTCTGATGCCATGTATGCCTCTTCATTTGAACCCTGGAGCCAGTATCTGACCGGGGAACGTGGTACCGCTCCCGCGGCGGGATGGGATCCTCTGGAGTTTGCCGTGGACGAGGCGCACCGTCGCGGTATGGAGCTGCATGCATGGGTCAATCCGTTTCGCGTCGCCAATGGTAAAGTGCCGCCGGCGGCTCTGGTGGCCAACGGGAAAGGGAAGTTCGATCCAGTCGCCAAAGGATGGACCATGACATACCGGAAGCGCGTCGGAAAGAATCAGAAAGGCACGGCCGTGTGTGTGCTTGATCCGGGAAATGCCGCCGCGCGGAAACATATTGTGGATGTATGCCGTGAGATTGTGACCCGCTATGATGTGGACGGTCTCATCTTTGACGATTATTTCTATCCCGACGGGTTACCGCTCGGAAGCGGCTATGATTTCAATGAGTACAAGCGCGATATCGCCCGCAGAAAAGGGGAGGAGAGGAAGATGTCGCAGGCCGACTGGCGCCGCGACAATGTGGCACGCACTATATCTGAGGTGAGGGATATGCTTGATATAGATGCCCCGTGGGTGCGGTTCGGCATAAGTCCCGCCGGTGTGGCCGGTGGTAACGGGGAGGCTGCCGCACGCTATGGGCTAAAGGCTCCGGAAGTGGGAAGCGACTGGATGTATAACCGCATTTACTGCGATCCTCTCCGCTGGCTTGCCGACGGCTCTGTCGATTATGTCTCGCCGCAGCTTTACTGGCCTTCCGATCATGAGACGAACCCCTACGAGCCTCTCGCCCGATGGTGGGGGTATGTGGCCGCACGTTTCGGACGCCACTGTTTCCCGAGCCAGAGTGTCGGATGTCTGCCAGAGTCGGATGTGGCATGGTGCGAGCAGGGATATCAGGTGGGGGTGAACCGTTGCAATTCCACCGGCTGCGATGCCGGCAGTATATTCTATTCCACAGCACACATCACCGGGAAGAAAATGAGCGGTCTGGGTGATTATCTTTCATCGAACTGTTACCGTTACCGGGCTCTTATGCCACCCATGAAGTGGAAGAAAGCCGACAATCCCGGTGCGGTGAAAAGTTTCAGCCGTGTGGGCGACATGCTGGAGTGGACGCCGCAGGATAAGATGCGCTATGTGGTTTACGCCATTCCTGAAGGAGTGACCCTTCTGGAGGCTCTTGATGAAAACGGCAGTAATTTTGAATCACAATATATAATAGGTGTTACCTATGGAAAAAGCATGGCCATACCGCCTGATTGCCTGAAAGGCTACTGGTATGCGGTAGCTCCCTATGACCGGTATGGAAACGAATGGGATGCCGCTGTGCTTGAAACGACAGACAAAAAATGAAAACAGATGTAAGATATATGAGGCGCGCGCTTCAGATAGCCGCCAACGGGCGGGGCGGCGCGTCACCCAACCCGATGGTCGGTGCTGTGATAGTGGCGCCTGACGGCCGCATAATAGGGGAGGGGTGGCATCGTGTGCGCGGACGCGGACATGCCGAGGTGAATGCTGTGGCGTCTGTGGATGAGGCCGACAGAGCACTCCTTGCCGAAAGTACCATGTATGTGACCCTTGAGCCATGCTCGCATTATGGCAAGACACCTCCGTGCGCCGAGCTGATAATACGCACCGGTATTCCGCGTGTGGTGGTGGCTACGATAGACCCCAATCCCAAAGTAGGTGGCCGTGGCATAGAGATGCTGCGCGGTGCCGGGGTGGAGGTAGAGACCGGGATGCTTGAGCAGGAAGCGAGAAATCTCAACCGGCGTTTTTTTACATCGCAACTGCTCGCTCGCCCCTGGATAACGCTTAAATGGGCATGCAGCGCCGACGGCTATATGGACTGCCGTCGCGATGCCGGATCTACGCCGGCATACAGGTTCTCAACCGATCTGACAGGTATGATGACCATGCGTGTGCGGTCGTTGCACGATGCCGTTCTTACGACTGTGGCTACGGTTGAGGCAGATGACTGCCGTCTTACTGTCAGAGGTTGGTACGGACGTCAGCCCATGCGTTTTGTGCTTGACCTCCACGGCAGGGCTGATGCCTCCAGGGCGGTGTTCAGACCGCTTGGGGTAGTGGCCCGGTCTGTGGTCGACAGCGGTGAGGAAGCCGACCTGCGGGGCATAGGAGCGGCGACAGCACTTACGGATGGTGACTGGGACGATCTCGAAGGTCTGTTCCGCAGGTTGTATAGGGAGTATGGGGTGAGTTCCGTGCTTGTGGAAGCCGGTCCGCGCATGCTCGGGCGGCTTATAAAGGATGGCCTCTGGGATGCCGCCCGCGAGGAGGTGGCGGCTTCGGTAGTGCTCGGTGATGCAGGGAACGGTCGTGCCCCACAGCTTCCCGGATACCTTCTCACGGGAAGCGAAACGACAGGCCATAACCGCCTTAACCATTATCTGCGTTGCCGCGATGTGGTTTTCGCACGGGTGTAAATGGGATAAAAAGAATTGAAAATTTATTTAAAATACTCTGCGGAAATTGGTGAGTATTAGGAGATATTATAATTTTGTCAACAGGGAGACGGTTTGAAATGCCAATTTTAATCCGGCATTTAGGCGGAAGTTGGCAAAAACTTGTTAACTTTGCAGGTTGAAAAACCGTGACACCGAATGATCTGTATCTCCCGTGTGTCATTAAGATATCGTTACAATTAAGTTAAGGCCTGATAGCCTATATGATAAAGAAAAAAAGTATATTTCTCACACTTGCGCTCGCAGGGATGATGTCTGTGGCTTCATGTAACTCAGACACTGTGTATGAGACCGAACCCTCGGATTTCGGTGGCGTGGCGGTGACCGCATTCTCGCTGCAGAGCGACAAGGCTGTGCTCAATAATCTAGACTCGGTATTCTTTTCGATAGATCTTGTGGATGCGCGCATATTCAACGCGAATCCGCTTCCGTATGGCACAGACGTGAGCAGTCTGGCTGTCACGCTTACATCCGACGCCTGTTCGGAGCTGAAGCTGATCGAGAGCGCTTCCGAGGGTGGAACGGCAAACGAGGTCAATTATCTTACCTCGCCCAATGAAAAGATCAATTTCTCGAAAGGTCCGGTGCGTCTGAGGATAGTGTCGGTCAACGGCAAGAATACCCGTGATTATACTATCGAGGTCAATGTAAGCAAGTTCGTGGCCGACTCGCTTTACTGGGCGCAGGTGGACAAAACCGATCTTCCGACCTCTTTTTCTACCCCTACCGGCCAGAAAACCGTAAAATTCAAAGACAAGGCATATTGTCTTACAACCGACGGCCATGAATATTGTATGGCGGTCAGCGATAATCCCTACGACAACGTGTGGAGCAAACAGGCGGTGACATTCCCGTCGGATGTGGATGTGCGCACTCTTACAGCTACCGATTCGCATCTGTTCATACTTACCAAAGTGGGTAATCTGTTGTGGAGCGCCGATGGCCTGTCATGGACCGATACCAGAGACCGGTGGGTTGCCATTACGGCACCTTACGGAGACATACTTCTGGGAGTGCGCGAGATTGAAGGCGATTATTACCACGCGTTTTTCCCTGACCGGAACTGCCCGCTCGAGAAGATCGCTGAGGATTTCCCGGTAGGCGGAAATTCGGGCGCTGTGGTTTTTGATTCGAAATGGTCCTCTTCCCCCCAGGTAATCACTATGGGAGGACATGGCGCTGACGGCTCGCTGCTTAACGGCACATGGGCGTTCGACGGTCTGGACTGGGCGAAACTGAGCGACCGTCTCCCTGCAGGCGAAGGTTATGCTGTGGCCGATTATATGGTTTCGGAGACAGACACCATAACATGGCGTGTGAAAAAGAGCCAGGTAATCCTTGCCATCGGCGGACGCACTAAGGATGCTACCTCCACACGTGAAGTCTACATATCACGCGACTATGGCATGAACTGGAGCAAGGCTTACGACGAGCTGCAGCTTCCGAAATATATTCCGGCTCTGGCTTATGCCGACCTGGTGGTGTTTGACAAACTTTTTTCGGAAGACGGCCCCGACGGCGCTCCGGCCCGGAGATCGGGATGGATGGAGATGCCTGTGGAACTGCCGCTGTTCGGTGCCCCGGAGTCGCGTGCGGTGAAACCGATAACATCGTGGGATTGCCCTTATCTGTATCTGTGCGGAGGTTTGCGGGCTGATGACCTGCAGCCGACAATATGGCGCGGTGTGATCAACCAGTTTACGATGCGTCCGTTGCAGTGACGGTCATTCCCCGTTGGAGTTATTTATGTGAATCGTCCGATGAAGAGATTGCTCGCACTCGCAGTTCTGTTTTTTGCCATTACCGTTCCACGGCTTGTGGCACAGGAGGAGACTTACCGGTTTGATATCGGCGGGCAGATCGGCATGGCCGGTTATCTGGGTGATGCCTCATCGGATATTTTCGGACATCCCGGCTTTTCTGGTGGAGCCTCTTTCCGTTATCTGCCAGATGCGCGTTGGGCGATAAGGACTGTCCTGAATGTGCTTTCACTGAGCGGAAATACTGCCGATATGGATGATGTGCTCCCTGATTTCAAGGAGTATAGCTTCAAATCAACCGCTTTCGATCTCGGCGGTCGTGTGGAGTTCAATTTCTTCGCATACGGGATAGGGGAGACATACAAGAAATTGCGCCGGTGGAGTCCTTATCTCACCGTGGGTGTGGGACTGACTTTGGCCACATGCTCCGGACAGAGCAATGTGGGGTTCAATATTCCTATGGGCGCGGGAATAAAGTATAAGATAAAGGAGAGGCTTAACCTCGGACTGGAATTCACCATGACAAAAGTGTTTTCCGACCATGTGGACGGCGTTCTCTCGGATCTTTATCAGATACAAAGTTCGTTTATGAAAAATACCGACTGGTATTCAAACATATCACTCTCTCTGACTTATGAATTTGGCAAGCGGTGTGCCACTTGCCATTATGTGGATTGAACGATGATGGACGAAACCGGCAAATCTACCACCAGACAGGTACCGTCGCATGTGGCGATAATCATGGACGGCAACGGACGTTGGGCCCAGGCCCGCGGCCTTGACCGCTCGCAGGGCCATGTTGAGGGTGTCAACACCGTGCGCCGCATAACTGAAGTAGCATCGGAGATGGGGGTGAAATACCTTACTCTTTATGCCTTTTCTACGGAAAACTGGAACCGCCCCAAGGAGGAGGTGGACGCCCTGATGCATCTCATCGGCATTGCCATAGAGCGCGAGACGCCCGATCTGATAAAGAACAATGTGCGTCTGACCATGATCGGTGACGTGGAGCGTATGCCGGCTGAGGCCCTCGACAGATTGCGGGGCTGCATAGCGCGCACCGCCCATTGCACGGGGCTTAACCTCAATCTTGCCCTGAGCTATTCGGCGCGCTGGGAGATTGCCGACGCCGCAAGACGCATCGCTGCCGATGCCGTGGCAGGGAAAATCGTTCCAGAGAATATCGACGAAGCCACAATAAGCCGTTACCTGACCACTTCGTCGATTCCCGATCCGGATCTTCTGATCCGAACCGGGGGAGACCTCCGGGTAAGCAATTTCCTCCTGTGGCAGATCGCTTATGCGGAAATATACGTGACGCCGACCTACTGGCCGGATTTCACGAAAGAAGCCTTCCGGGAGGCTCTGGCACAGTTCGGGAGCCGCGAACGGCGGTTCGGGCTCACAGGCGAACAGGTACGCGCCTTGTAAGTCGCTCCCTCAGAAATCCCTCTGAATTTCTCGCTCTCCCCATTATGCTTGATTTTTACGATACGTTTTTATTACGTTATGCGATATAGACTGCTTTCAGCTTTTTTCTCTCTGTTCATTGCCATAGGCGCGCTTCATGCCCAGGAGCGGCCTGATACCATATATAATCCCCCGATCGTTTACACAGGCATGCCGTCGGAATATGAGATAGCCGACATAAGGGTGAGCGGTGCCGACGGATACGAGGATTATATCGTGATAGGTTATTCCGGTCTGAAAAAAGGTGACCGGGTAGAGATCCCCGGTGACGAGCTTACCACGGCTGTGAAGCGTCTTATGCGGCAGGGGCTTTTCGCGCAGGCACAGATTCTTGTAGACAAGATAGCCGGTGACAAGGCATGGCTTAATATAAATCTCCGTACGCAGCCACGCATATCGGAGGTGCGCTACAGCGGCATGAAGAAAGGGGAGCGCGAGGATATACAGAAGCGCCTGCAGCTGATGAAGGGAAACCAGATAACGCAGAATATCGTGAACCGCGCCACTGCGATCATAAAGCAGTATTATTCGGAAAAGGGATATGGCAAGGCTGCGGTGAATATAACGCTCGAGGAGGATCTCTCGAATGAGAATGAGATGATTGTGAACATCAATGTCGACAAACACGGCAAAGTGAAGGTTCATAAAATCTATATCGACGGCAACGAGGTGCTGTCAGACGGCAAACTCAAGCGTGTGATCAAGAAAACCAATGAGGGAAGCAATCTTTGGAAACTGTTCAGCCAGAAGAAATTCGTGGAGCAGGATTACAAGGACGACCTCAACCGCATAATCGACAAGTATAACGAGCTGGGTTACCGCGACGCCAAGATCGTAAGTGACAGCGTGGTTCCCTATGGCGACAACAAGGTAGACGTATATATCACGCTTGATGAAGGCAAAAAGTATTATATCAGCGATATAAGCTGGGTCGGCAATACACTGTACAATACCCACGACCTCAATTACATCCTCGGCATGAAACCGGGAGACGTATACAACCAGAAGGAACTGGAGAAGCGTCTCAACACCGATGACGATGCCGTGTCAAGTGCCTATATGGACAGGGGCTATCTGTTCTATCAGCTTGTGCCAATCGAGAAAAATGTGCATGGCGACTCCATTGATCTTGAGCTGCGCATGTTCGAGGGACCGCAGGCAAGGGTGAACAAGGTGGTGATCAACGGCAATGACCGTCTGTATGAGAAGGTTGTGCGCCGCGAGCTGTATGTGAAACCTGGAGAACTGTTCAGCAAGAGCGACCTTATCCGCTCAGCCCGTGAGATAGCGCAGACAGGCCATTTCAACCCTGAGACTATCGACCCGCGCGTGGAGCCGAATGAGGACAACGGTACGGTGGATGTGCTTTTCAATCTCGAATCAAAGGCCAATGACCAGATCGAGTTCTCGCTCGGTTGGGGACAGACCGGTATCATCGGTAAGGTGGCGCTGAAGTTTACCAACTTCTCGATGCGCAACCTGTTCAATCCGAGTTCGTTCAAGGGACTTATACCGCAGGGTGAGGGTCAGACGTTCACCATCAGCGCACAGACCAACGCGCGTTATTACCAGATGTATTCTGTCTCCTTCCTTGACCCGTGGTTCGGCGGAAAGCGCCCCAACTCCCTTCAGGTTTCGGCTTATTACAGCCGCCAGACCGGTGTGAACTCGTCATATTATAACAGCAACTGGTCCAATCCTTATCTCTATGGCGGTTACGGCTATGGATACGGTTATGGATCAAACTACTACAATGACTATTATACCAACTCCATCCAGAATGCCTATGACCCCAACAAGGTGCTCCAGATGGCCGGTATAACGGTAGGTTTCGGCAAGCGTCTGAACTGGCCCGACGATTATTTCACCTTTACGACCGAGCTGACATACAACTGGTATTATCTCAAGAACTGGGAGTATCTGTATTATATGAACAACGGTACGTCAAACGCTCTTGTGCTCGGCCTTACGCTGCAGCGCAACTCCATAGACAACCCGCTCTATACACGCCGTGGCTCCACATTCTCACTCAATCTGCAGCTCACTCCTCCCGCGTCGCTTTTCGGGAAGAAAGACTGGGGTAAACTTTACAACGAGAATACCACGGCCTCGAAGAAAGAGCTTTACCGGTGGATCGAATACTGGAAACTGCGCTTCAAGTCGCGCACATATACTCCGCTTACCGATCCCGACGGAAAATGGACCCTCGTGCTGATGACCCGCGCAGACATAGGTCTGCTCGGCAGCTACAACAAGTGGCTTAAATCTCCGTTCGAGACATTCTATGTGGGTGGCGACGGCATGAGCGGATCATATACCTACGCTACCGAGACTATCGCGTTGCGTGGTTATGAGAACGGCGCCCTCACCCCATGGGGCAAGGAAGGTTACGCTTACACACGCTTCGGTGTGGAGCTTCACTTCCCCTTCCTGCTGCAGCCTACTACCACGATCTACGGTCTGGTGTTCGCCGAGGGTGGCAATGCATGGCCTTCGGTCAAGGAGTTCTCTCCGTTCAACATGAAACGCAGCGCCGGTGCCGGTGTGCGCATCTTCCTGCCGATGGTGGGTCTGATGGGTATCGACTGGGCTTACGGTTTCGATACGGTATTCGGACAGAAAGGCGGCTCTCACTTCCACTTTATCCTCGGTCAGGAGTTCTGATGACATATGGCCGGCGCACGAAGATGGTGTATGTTTAAACCTTTTGGTTTCTGAAACGTCTATAATGATATAGACATTAATAATTTAAGAATCTGTTGAGATGAAAAAAATCATATTAGCGTTTCTCCTTTTTGCAGGAGTTGCATTTGCCGGATCGGCTCAGAAGTTCGCCCTTGTGGATATGGAGTATATCCTTAAGAACGTACCCTCGTATGAGATGGCCAACGAGCAGCTGAATCAGCTCTCGCAGCGTTGGCAGAAAGAGGTGGAGGCTGTCAGCCAGGAAGCCGACAACATGTACAAGCAGTATCTTGCCGATAAGGTTTTCCTTACGGAAGAGCAGGTGAAAAAACGCGAGAGTGAGATCGTGGCGAAAGAACAGGAAGCCACGGAACTCCGCTACAAATATTTCGGGCCGGAAGGCGAGCTTTACAAAAAGCGTCAGACGCTTATGAAACCTATTCAGGATGATGTGTACAATGCTGTGAAAAAGCTATCGGAGGAACGTGGCTATCAGGCGATTTTCGACCGTGCCTCGTCGGCTAACATCATCTATGCCTCGCCGCGCATCGACATAAGCAACGAGGTGCTCTCGAAACTCGGTTACAGCAACTGACCGGAAGCGCTTTCGCCATACCGTGTGTCTTACACGCGGTGTTTACCAGAAAATAATTTAATATCAAAAACATAACGACAGTAATGATTAAGAAAATTCTTTTGGCCCTCGTAATGGTACTTCCAGTGTGTGTATGGGCCCAGGCACCAAAATTTGGTATTGTGGATGTCGAAAGCATCATTCCCCAGATGCCGGAATTTGTAGAGGCTCAGAACAAGCTCAGCGAAGCATCGAAGACCTACGAAAGCGAATATGGCAAGATCAACGATGAACTTCAGAAGAAATACGCTGAATTCCAGGAACTCGAAAAGGACGCCACCACTCTCCAGTCTATCAAGGAGCGCCGCATGCAGGATATCCAGGAGCTGGACAAGAAAGCACAGCAGTTCGCCCAGACAGCGCAGCAGGATCTCCAGCGTCAGCAGGCTCAGCTCATGCAGCCCATCCAGGAAAAGGTGATGACCGCTATCAAAAGCGTAGGCAGCGAGAACGGCTTTACTATGATCTTCCCCCTCGGCGCCGCTGCATACACAGCTCCCGACGTACAGGATGTGACACCCCTCGTAAAGACCAAACTCGGTGTCAAGGATGCTCCTGCAGCCCAGAATCCCTGATCTTTAATTTCCGACTTATACCGGGAGGCTCCCATTGTGCGGGAAGCCTCCCGTTTTGTCACTGTACGGTGGAGTTATAAACTGTTTTGCGGAAATATCATGGCAGATAATTTTTTAGAAAGGCGGATGGAGGATATGCGGCGCGGTGTGCTGTCACATGGCAGGGCTGTCGGTCCGGGAGGCAAAAGGGTGTTGGTGGTGTGCGATGATGCAGAGCGTACGGAAGGGATTGTTCGGCGTTTGCGCGGGGAGGGGTGCCGCGTGGCCTTTACCGGTACAGATGTCGGTGTCGGAACCAGGCTTGCCCAGTTCTCCGGCGCACAGTTCCACCCGGTCGGTGCCTGTGATTTCGAGGGACTGGAGCGTAGCCTGTCTCTTTTATGGAGGTCATGGAGGGGAGTGGATCTGATTCTGTTGTCTGTTCCCGAGGGGCGGGGCGCCGGAGATTATCACGCCGCTATCGGCGGCCTGGTGTCTGCAGTCAAGGGGAGGCAACCGGTGGCTTCGGAGGTGGATACGCTAATAGAGAATATCGCTTCTGCCGGTGGGTGATTTATGAAATGTGCCGCGTTGCGGAACTGTCGTGCGGATGCTGTCGGCAACGCTCCGGAAAACAATAAGGCCATTTTTAGTGGTTAAATTGCCTTACAATTCAAAAAAAAACCTTATCTTTGTCCTCAAATTTGAGAGAAAGCTGTCTGCATGGTCCGATCCATGCAGCCGCGCGTTTTTGCCGTGTCAGGCAATATGCAGGTACTCAGCCTGATATCGTGCCGCTTTCTTCTCTTCCTGAACACGATTATTCGTAACATTATGATATCATTAGGAATTTTTGGTATTGACAATGCAGTGATGGCCATTACGGCGCTACTCACTGGCGCCGCTCTTGTGGCGTTGGCCATGTGGCTTGCAGGGCTTATTTCACCCCGTTCGTTCAACCCGCAGAAAGGGGAGGCTTATGAGTGTGGTATTCCTACCCGCGGTGTCTCGATGACCCGCTTCCACGTAGGATATTATCTCTTCGCCATCCTCTTTTTGATGTTTGATGTAGAGACTGTATTCCTGTTCCCATGGGCAGTATGCCTCCGCACCCTCGGTGGCGCAGGTGTCGCTTGTGTGGCAGTGTTTTTTGCCATCTTAGTGCTCGGGCTCGTTTACGCCTGGCGGAAAGGAGCTCTTGAATGGAAATGAAAGAGATAACCACAAAGTCCATGCCTTACGACGCATGGAAAGACAACGAGTATATCGAGAAGCTCGTCAATGAGCTGCGTGAGAACGGCACGAATGTGATCGTGGGTTCTCTCGACAAACTTATCAACTGGGGACGTTCCAACTCCATCTGGCCTCTTACCTTCGCCACCAGTTGCTGCGGCATCGAATTTGTGTCGCTCGGGGCCGCGCGTTTCGATATGGCGCGTTTCGGATGGGAAGTTGCCCGTTCGTCCCCCCGTCAGGCCGACTTCATGATGGTCGCCGGTACTATCGTCAACCGCATGGTGCCCGTCTTCCGTCGTCTTTACGACCAGCTGGCCGAACCCAAATATGTCATCGCATGCGGCAGCTGCGCTATCTCGGGCGGTCCGTTCCGCCGCAGCTATCATGTGGCTAAAGGCATCGAGGACATCGTTCCCGTCGACGTCTTTGTCCCCGGATGTCCTCCCCGTCCCGAAGCGATGATCTACGGCATCATGCAGCTTTCAAGAAAAATCAAGGTCGAGAAATTCTTCGGCGGTGTCAACCGTCAGGAAAAACAGAAACAGTTTCTGGCAGAGCACCCCGTCGATGGCGTCGCCGACTGACATTCAGCCTATATATTCTTAAATCAACAAGTAAAACCGAAAGACCAATCATAAATATGTCAAAGTTAAACGACAAGATTGCCAAGCTGTTCCCTCAGGCGACTGAAGCCGCAAACGGCATCATTGAAATCGAAATCGCCGACGCTCAGTGGCATCAGGCCGCCAAGACTCTCCGCGACGACGAAGACATCCGCATGGACTATCTCGTCACAATCGTCGGCATGGACTGGAAAGATGCTCTCGGATGCATCTATTACCTGATGTCGACCAAATACAATCAGATTGTTGCCGTGACGGTGAAGACATCTGACCGCGAAAAACCTATGCTGCACTCGGTCGCCGACCTGTGGGGCGTAGGCTGTCTTTATGAACGCGAAGTCTATGACTTCTTCGGCATCATATTCATCGGCAATCCCGATATGCGCCGCCTTTTCCTCAGCATCGACTGGAAAGGCTTCCCCCTCCGCAAAGACTATGACGATAATCCGGCGCTCAACCCGGTTTCGACTGAAAACGAACGCCAGAGCGATTTTACAGACACATATATAGAACTTCCCGACGGAACAGTCGAGAAAAAAGAAGTCGAAGTCTTCCATCCCGGCGATTTTGTCGTCAATA
>CADFRV010000020.1 GCA_902836725.1 Muribaculaceae bacterium | reverse complement strand
GTCTCTATTTTTGTCTTAAATGAAAGAGCCGTGTGCCGAACACCGCATTGCGGTATTTGCGCGCGTTTGCCAGATGTGTGGAATAATCGGCGGTGAAATCGTGATACCCTGATCCGTCGGGGCGCGCGCACATATAGATGTAGTTATGGGCCGGGGCAGAGAGCACCTGATCAATGGTGCGTGCTTCAGGCAGGCGGATTATGCCGGGGGGCAGCCCGTTTACCACATATGTGTTGTATGGCGACTGTATTGAAAGCATATCCCCGGTGACACGTTTGATGGTGAAATCGCCTTTTGCGAATCGCACGGTGGGATCGGCCTGGAGTTTCATGCCTCGTGACAGTCGGTTGAGGTAAAGGCGCGCTACGGCGGGACGTTCGTCTCTTTTGTTGGTCTCCTCCTCCACTATGGAGGCAAGTGTGCTTGCCTGCAACGGGGTAAGCCCAATGGATGCGGCTTTCGATCGCCTTTCGTCATTCCAGAAGCGGCTGTAATTGTCGCGTATCTTCGATATCAGCTGTTGCGGGGTTGCTGTCCAGTAGGCTTCGTATGTGTCCGGCAGAAACTCCGACTCCAGTTGTTCCTCTGATATGCCCTCTTCCTCGGCAATCTGTTTTGATGCGGCGAGAAACTGATCAGGTGTGAACTCCATGCGTGCGGCAAGACGGTCGGCAAGCTCGCCGAATGTGCGCACGTTGTTGAAAGTAACCCTTACCGGTGTCTGTCTTCCCTGACTGATTTTTCTGGCTATCTGCCACACTTTTTCCCCAGGTTCTATCCTGTAGGCTCCGTGCGAGTTTTCGGGGGTATAGTCGAGGAGCATGGCCACGCGTCCTCCGAAACCATTGCCGAGCGAGGAGCGGAGGGAGTCGCTCGCCTGATCTTTTGTGGCATCTTGGGGGATATAGACCCATGTGGCTTTTTCGCCGTCGTATCCCTGTACCATGCGGGTAAAATACCATGCTCCAAGTACCACAAAAACAAGGCATGCTATGGTGATTATCTTTTTGCTTACTGATGAATCTTTTTTCATGCGGCAAAGTTAGTTATTTTTTGACGAGAGATATACAGCGCATATGCCGTTAAGTTAAATTAAGGCCGGATAGAGCCGTATTTTAACATTTGGTCATCGGTTGAAAGGAGGGTCTGCTGATGGGTTTGTAAAGCCTCTTTTTAATGATTTTCACATTCTTATAGTCAAATTCACTTAACTGGGTGACATCAATATTAAACATAGTTAATGACGAATGTTAATGTTGCGGATATTGCTGATTTTGTTTTATATTCGCATCAACGGCATATAACACGGGATGTTGATGCCGGTTGAATTTTAACATTTGAAGAGTTCTTCCGGTTCACTCACGGAAACTCACAGATCAGTTCACCACTATTAAAAAAAGTTCGACCAATCGCGAATTGTAACTATTATGAAAGTCTACACTAAAACAGCATTACTCGCATTTGGAGTTGCCGTTTGCAGCTCCGCCATGACACTGGCGCTTGACCGCTTCAGCAGCGCCTCTGAATCTTCCATATCTTCCGATAATTCCATCGCACAGGCAGAAGGTGCAAAACGGTCGGGATTCCTTACCGTCAGCAACTCGGTCACACCCCCTACCGATTTTACCCATGCGGCTGAAAGCACCATCAACGGTGTGGTGAGCATAAAGAGCTACGCTACTCCGCGCGGTTACAACGGGGGCGGCGGAAGCTACAGCAATCCGCTCTACGAATTTTTCTTCGGCGCCCCGCAGCAGAGTCAGCCGCAGCAGCCACGTCAGCGCGACAACTCCGGCGCTGAACAGCAGCGCGGTCTCGGTTCGGGTGTGATACTGAGTTCAGACGGATACATCGTTACAAACAATCATGTGATACAGGGTGCTGACCGTCTGGAGGTGGCTCTCAACGACAACAGCACATACAATGCCAAAGTGATAGGCACCGATCCCACCACCGATGTGGCCCTCCTCAAGATTGAGGCGGAGAACCTTCCTGTGATCCCTATCGGCGACAGCGACGCTCTGAAAGTTGGGGAATGGGTGCTTGCCGTCGGTAACCCGTTCGGTTTCACTTCCACTGTCACTACCGGTATCGTGAGCGCCAAAGCACGCAGTGTCGGTGCCGGGGGCATGGGACGTTCGATGGGTATAGAAAGTTATATCCAGACCGACGCCGCTGTCAATCCCGGTAACTCCGGTGGTGCCCTCGTGAATATAAAGGGGGAGCTTGTAGGTATCAATACCGCCATCTATTCCGAGACAGGCAGCTATGTGGGATACTCGTTCGCCATACCCTCGTCTATCGTGACTAAAATCGTGACAGACATAAAACAGTATGGTACCGTGCAGCGTGCCGTGCTTGGGGTGATGTTCCAGGAACTTACCCCCAAAATGGCAAAAGAGAAAGGTATCACCGCTGTCAACGACGGCATCTATGTGGCCGAGCTTGTGGATCGCGGCGCAGCCATGGAGGCAGGTATCAAAGAGGGCGACGTGATAGTGGCTATCAACGGCGCTCCCACCCACAACACCGCACAGCTGCAGGGTGAGATAAGCAAATACCGCCCTGGCGACAAGATCGAGGTGAAATATATCCGCGACAACAAGGCGGCCAAAACGTCGGTGACACTGCGTAACAACCAGGGTGGCACCAAGATGACGAAACAGAACGATTTCACGGATCTCGGATGCGCGCTCAAATCTCTCTCCGAAAGCCAGATGCGTGAGTATCGCCTTTCCGGCGGCGTGCAGGTATCAGGCCTGAAAGACGGACGCTTCAAGTCTGCCGGCATCAAGGAAGGCTTCATCATCGTGGATATCAACAACGCCCGTGTGCGCACTCCCGAGGATGTAGAGGAGGTATACAATGCCATAATGAGGGCAGGTGATGAGGATAAAGTGATGTTTATTACAGGCATATATCCCACCGGCCGTAAGGTCTACTATGCGGTGGATCTTACTGAAGAATAAGATTGCAGGATTATAAGGTTATAAGTATAGATATTAGTGCGGTTAAACAACGACGCACACAAGGTTTCCATAGTTTTGATATATTAATATAAATAGATGATTCGTTACCGCCGGGCGACACTGCCGTCCGGCGGTTTTTTCTTTTGGCGCATTGGCCGATTTTTATTACCTTTGTTGACAAACTTATTCTCAAGAAGTAAATTAGACCATGAATTATCGTGCATATTTAGTCGCGCTCGCTGCGGCTGCCGCATCTTTTAATGCGTCGGCGTTCGGAAACTTTGCCTTGATAGCCGATGACGCGGATCCCGCGCCCGCAGACAGCACCGCGTTTGTTTTCACCGATGTAATAACCATTCCCACCACATCTGTCAAAGACCAGAACAAGAGCGGCACCTGTTGGTGTTTCGCCGGCACTTCGATGTTCGAGGACGAGATTGTGCGCCGCGGCGGGAAACCTCTTGATCTCAGCGAGATGTTTACTGTGAGACAATGCTATCTGGAGAAAGCCGACAGATATGTGCGCCTGTACGGTGAAACCAATTTCGCTGCCGGAGGCAGTATAATGGATGTACCCTATGTATGGAAGAAATACGGCGCTGTGCCTGAAAGTGTCTATTCCGGCCTTGCTTACGGAGAGGAGAAACATGTGCACGGCGAACTCGACGCCGTTCTCAAGGCATATCTCGACGCTGTGGTAAAAAAGCCAAACAAACGTCTCTCCACCGCCTGGCGCAAAGGTGTGGAGGCCATACTTGACGTTTATCTCGGGGAAGTGCCGCAGACATTCGAGGTCGACGGCAAGACATATACTCCCCGCAGCTATGCCGACGCCCTCGGAATAGTTCCCGACGATTATGTGGCCATGACATCGTTCACGCATCATCCCGTAGGAGAGGCTTTCCCCCTCGAAGTGCCTGACAACTGGCTTTGGGCGCCGTACAACAATGTGGAACTTGCCGAGCTGAAAGAGACCGTTGACAACGCCATAGAGAAAGGCTACCCGGTGGTATGGGCGGCCGATGTCAGCGAAGGCGGCTTCAAGTGGAAAGAAGGCTTTGCCCTGATGCCTAAGGAGCGCACCGCGGCCGACATGGAGGGTACCGAGCTTTCCCGTTGGGTGAAACTCAGCGATCAGGAACGCAAGGACAAGCAGTTCGACATAAAAGGTCCGGTAGAGGAGATCAAGGTAACAAGCGAGTCGCGTCAGGAGATGTTCGACCGTCAGGAAACTACAGACGATCACGGAATGGAGATCGTGGGTGTGGCGACCGACCAGAAGGGGAACCGCTACTATAAGGTGAAGAATTCCTGGGATACAAACCAGAAATATGACGGATTCTTCTACGTTTCGGAACCTTATTTCCTGGCAAAGACCTTAAGCATCCTTGTGCACAAGGATGCCGTGCCATCGGCTATCGCGAAAAAACTCTGTAACTGAATATCGTTATGAGGCGTAGCCCCTGTGCATTTTATCTGTTGGGGGCATGGATGTCAGTGGCCGCATGGCTGCTGACGGCATGCTCGCAGGAAGTCGGCTATGGCGGCGAATCGGTGTTTCACTGCCATGTATACGACATATACCCCGACAGTGTGGACATGCACACAGGCATGATACTTCGCGCTTATGGCGACAGTGTCATTCAGGTGCGTGTGGAGGGGAACACCCTGCGCACGGTGTATGCGGGAAAAATGCCCCGTTCGCGCGGGACTTTCAGGTTCAGGTCTGATTATCCGCTGTTCGACGCGCTCATGAGGCTTGAGGCATCAAGAGTGCCGGATGGATCGTATACCCCCCTTTCGCCGTATGAACTGTATCTGAATCCGTTTGCAGGTGCGGAAGGAGAGCGTCTGCTCGAAAGCCGCATACGCAACGGTTATCTCATTCCGTCTGACACCAGACGCTATGTATGGCCTGTGATCAACGAAAATCCGCAGTGGATTCTCGCGGCTTGCGAACTGTTTAAAATCACCGCAGACCGCTTCTTTCTCGAGAAAACCGGTACTGTTGCCGCCAATATCGCCGCAGAGGAGCGTAAAGTCTGTTACGGTCCCCTGACAGGGCTGATAGGGGGCATACCCCGCTATATGGCCGCTTCGCAGGACATGTTTCCGGAATGGATCGGTCCGGGCGAACTGCTGCAGGCGGCTACTTTCGGAGTGAACGCCGCATGGTGGGGAGCTATCAGGTCGATGGCCGATATAACGGTGGGGATGGCTTTGCGCAACGAGATGGCCAGGCTTCCTGAAATGCCGCTTGACCCTGACAGTCTGCGCAACTCCATATTCAGATATTTCTGGAATCCCGAGAAGGGACGTTTCAGCGCCATGCTGTACGGTGATCCTTTGCGTCCGATGGCTCTTGGCGCCTCCGACAACCTGGCGCAGGGGATGGCTGTGCTTACAGGATTGCCACTTCCAGAAATGTCGGAAATGATCATTGGAAAGACCCCGGCAGCGGTAACCGGCATATCGCTCTTTGATCCCGTGCTTGCGCCGGGAAGCGTGAAAAAATCGGCAGTGGAAGCGCTCGCCCAGGTAGTATGGGCGATTGCTGCATCGCGCACGGGAAACGACAAGGCGTACAATGCGGCTGTGGCCGCTACGGTATACAATCTGTGCGACGACATACTCGGCAGCCGCCATAATTCCTCTGCAGTCATGAGACAGCCTCTGACGGCTCTTGTGCTACGCGGTTTCTGTGGCATCACCACCGCCTTCGAGGGGTTGTATTTCGCACCCTCCGTCCCTTCGGTTATGTCCGGCACCATGCGGATCACCGGCCTGAAATACCGCCGTTCGGAGCTTTCGGTGACCATTGCCGGAACAGGTAACAAAGTGGTGTCGTTTATGGTAGACGGCAAAGAGACAGAGCCGTTTTTCCCTGCATCTGAGGAGGGGCACCATGATATCGCCATCACTCTGTCATCAGAAGCTCCGGAACAGGTGGATGCTGATTTTTCGGCTTCCGGCTCTATCGGGAAAATGCCTGCCGTGGAATGGACATCACCGGCTGATGTGTCGTTTATCTATTCCGGTAACGACGGCGGGAAACGTGGCATATGGGCATATGTGGACGGGTTGCCTGTGGAGGAAGCTGAAGGACGGCATTATACGCTCGATGATACGTCGGCCGTGAGGACGGTGCAGTTCTGTGCCACACCCGACGGTAACTGGCCGGGATTTGCGACTGCCCCGGTGCTGTATGTTCCGCAAGGATTTTCCCGGACTATAGATCTTACGGATGTGGCAAAGGGGGGGAGCGGCATATTTCAGGACAGGACACTGGCTTCACATTTTGTGGAGTCGACCCGTTACAGGAACCGGAAAATCGTATTTGACGTGACTGTGGAGGAGAAAGGCGTGTATGCCGTGGCTGTGCACTATGCAAATGGACTCGGCATAGTGAATTCACGCCGGCGCACGGCCTTGAGAAGCCTGTCGGTCGACGGTGTGCCGCAGCAGGGGGTGTTCGTCTTTACGCAGCTGTCGCCGGTGGACTGGGACAACGACCCCGCGCGCGAGTGGCAGATGATGACCGGATTCACTAATCCTCTGATGTTGTCTCTCGATCCCGGAACACACACGTTCGAGTTGCGGTATTATCAGCCCAATCCGGTATACATCGACCCGTTTTCCAATACCGTAGTGGCTGACTATGTGCGTCTGATACGATACAAATAGAATTCATCATTTACTTACTTATATTCATACCATAAAAAATGAAACGTTTATCTTTGATAGGGCTTGCGCTTATGACCGGCGCATCCCTTTTCGGGGCGAAAAAAGCTCCGGTGATCACAAATGTGGAGCCTCCTTACTGGTGGGTGGGGATGGCTAACGATACTTTGCAGATAATGGTTACAGGCAACGGTATCGGAGCCGCCGATGTGAGTGTGGACTATCCCGGGATCAAACTTCTCGACCAGGTGACGCTTGACAGCCCGAACTACAAATTCCTGTATCTCCTCATTGGCGATGAGACCCGGCCGGGAAAGATGCCGATAAATTTCTCGCTCAAGGGGCGCAAGACCACATACGACTACGAGCTTAAGGCGCGTGACCGCCGTCCCGAGGACTATGTCGGTTTCTCGGCGTCGGATGTATTGTATCTGCTGATGCCCGACCGTTTCGCCCGCGGTGACCGGAAAGGGGCGGACGAGTTCGGCGGCCTGGATTATCCGGTGGGATATGACCGCACACAGCCCTCCACCCGTCATGGCGGCAATATCGCCGGTATACGTGAGAATCTCGGCTATCTTGATTCTCTTGGCGTGACGGCGCTTTGGGCCACTCCCGTGCTTGAGAACGACATGCCTGGTGGTTCGTATCATGGATATGCCACTACCGACTATTACCGTATAGATCCGCGCTTCGGGACCAACGACGATTGGGCGCAGCTTGTGACCGACGCACACTCGCGTGGCATGAAAGTGGTGATGGATATGATCTTCAACCATTCCGGATCTGCCCATCCCTGGATGAAAGATATGCCTTCCGCCGACTGGTACAACCATCCCGACGGAAAGGAGCTTACAAACTTCCGTCTAAGCACGGTGCATGATCCCTATGTCTCCGACTACGACCTTGACCACACTGTAAACGGATGGTTCGTGCCCGATATGCCTGATCTCAACCAGCGCAATCCGCACCTTATGAAGTATCTCACACAGAACTCCATCTGGTGGATCGAGTCCTCGAAAATCAACGGCATACGCATGGATACATATCCATATGCCGACATGAAGGCTATGGCGGGATGGGCGCGCGATGTGATGCGCGAATATCCGAACTTCAATATCGTAGGTGAGTGCTGGTATGGCAACGAGGCCGGATCCGCTTTCTGGCAGGCTGGCAATAAAATGAATCCGGTGCCTACGAATCTTCCCACAGTGATGGATTTCAAGCTCAGTATAGACGGCCATAAATTCTTTGATGAGGAGACCGATCCATGGAACGGCCTCAACCACCTCTATGACCATCTGGCGCTCGACTATCTGTATGCCGATCCGCAGAAAGTGCTGACTTTCCTTGACAACCATGACACCGACCGCTTCCTTACCGAGCTGCCTGACAGTCTGGGAAGCTGGAAACAGGCCATAGCATTCCTTCTTACCTCACGCGGCATACCACAGCTTTATTACGGTACAGAATTGCTGATGAACGGTACGAAGAAAATTACAGACGGACACATACGCCTTGATATGCCGGGCGGATTCGAGGGTGACACGCACAGCGAATTTACAGGCGAAGGGCGTACCGCTCTGCAGAACGAGGCCTGGGATTTCATGCAGAAACTGCTGCAGTGGCGTCGCTCGCCGCAGGCCAACGAGGTTATAGCCCGCGGCGCGTTGAAGCATTTTATGCCGCAGAACGGCATGTATGTATATGAGAGAAGTCTTGGCGACAAGAAAATAGTTGTGCTCCTCAACGGCAAGGACGAGCCCAACACCGTGACGATGGAACGTACGCTGGAGATACTTCCTTACGGCACCCGCCGCCATAACATTATGACCGGGGAGGATGTTACTATAGAGGAGACGATGACCTTCGCGCCACGTGAGATAATGATTTTACAGAACTTCTGATGAAACGCATAGGGATACTTTCCGATACGCATTCCTGCTGGGACGACCGTTTCGCGCTGCATTTCTCCGATTGCGACGAGATATGGCATGCCGGCGATATAGGTTACATAGATGTTGTGGAGCGGCTTAAGGCGGTGTGCCCCGTCGTAAGGGCTGTGAAAGGCAATATAGACAGCGGGGTAGTGGCCCGCCAGTGCGCGGAGCTTCTTATGTTCCGCGTGGAGGATGTGAATGTGCTGCTTACACATATCGGGGGATATCCCGGCAGATACAGCCGCGGCATGCCGGCGCTTCTGCGCGAAAATGCCATAAAACTTTTCGTGTGCGGACACAGCCATATCCTGAAGGTTATGTATGACCGCGAGCTCGGCCTGCTCCATATCAATCCAGGAGCCGCCGGGCATCATGGATGGCAGAAACAACGCACACTGGTGAAGCTGACCATTGACGGCGGCGACATGCGCGATCTTGAGGTCATCGAGTTGGCCGGGCGCGTGAACTGACCGGTAAATAAAATAGTTTTGAACTGTTATTTATATGAAAAAGATACTATTTATGCCTCTGGCGCTTGTGGTGGCCGCAGGGGTCTTTACAGGATGCAAGACGACTGAAGCCAACTATTCCGCAGCATATGAGATCGCACGGCAGAAAAGAGACGCGGGTCTCACCTCAGAGGAACTCGCCGGCATGCGCCGCGAGGAGGCTATGCCCAAGACACTTTACAAAGGTGACAGCATCCCGCTCAAAGGGATGTACGTGAAGAAAATCGAGGGAACCGATCCGCAGATGTATATCGTTGTGGTGGCGTCGTTCAAGCAGTTGTTTAACTCGCAGTCTGTGTTCAAGCGGCTTAAAGAGGCCGGCGGTCTAACGGCGGAGCCTGTCCTGTTGCAGGATCCGCGCGACAAGAAATATTATGTCGGGGCTGTCACTACGTCGTCGCTTGACAGCGCTGTGTCGGCCATGAGGTCGCTTGAGGAAGCATCACCGGTGGTTTTGAAATCGCCGTGTCCTTTTATCCTGCGCAAGTAGTATCGTATCACCATACTGTAAATATTCGCCCCCGGCACCAGTTGATGGAGTGCCGGGGGCGAATTGTTTAATTATGTCTTGTTGTCAATGGCGGGGATTATTCCGCTTTTGCTGCTGGCTCCAGAAGGATCACACGATAGTTGCCCTGTTTGTTAAGCTCCTTCATGTATTTCTGGATGTCTGCGGGGGTCATGGCCTTGTACATCTCCTCGGCTCCGTGGAATGTGTCTACGCCGTTGAGTGCCTCGCCGGCCATGGCGTTGATCCATGCACTGTTGAGCTTCTGGTTCTCTGCCACATTCTTGATCATGAATTCCACAACCTTGCCGAGTTCCTCGGGTGTCACATTGGTCTCCATGTCCTTGAATTCCTTGGCGATCACGTCAAGCACTTCCTTGCGGAGCTCGGGCTTCATGGGGAATGTGCTCTGCATCATGGTGTTGTTCTTGTCGGTCACACGCTCCATGTTGCCTGATGCCCAGATTGAGTAAACTGCACCCATCTCTTCGCGTACTTTGTCGAGCAGACGTTTGGAGAGGATCTGTCCTGCCACGCTTGCTGCGGCACGGTTCTCCTTGGTATAGGGGAGCTTGCCGTAATTGAGGATGGCGACATATGTCTGGGGCTGCTGCATCTCGGTTGTGAAAACAGTCTCCTTGTCGCCGGGGGCGATGTTGAGCGATTCCACGAACTGGGGCTTCTTGGTAGCCTTTGATGCGTCGGCGGGAAGAGTGGCGATGTACTGCTCTACGAGGGGGCGGAAAGTGGCCATGTCGATGTTGCCGGCGAAGAAGAATGTGTAGTCGGCGGCATTGGCGGTCATCTTGCGGGCGATCTCGAGGGTCTGCTCGAGTGTGGCGCCTTCAATGGCTTCGGCGCTGAGAGCCTGCTTGCGCGGGTTGGTGAAGAGAGCTTTGGTGAGGTCGCGCTGGAAGATGTATTCGGGGTTGGCTTCCTGGTTTTTCAGAAGACCCTCATACTGTTTCTGGGATGCGAGGAACTCGTCGGGGGTGATGTTGAAGTTGGTGAATGTCATGTAGATCAACTCCATTGCGGTGGGGAGATCCTTGGGAGTGGTGGTGCCTGCTACGTCGCGCACATATGCGTCAAACGAGGGAGACACTCTGAGCTGCTTGCCCTGCAGGTATTTCTGCATGTCTTTGGCGGTATAGTCGCCGAGACCGCTCTGCTCTATCATTACAGGGAATGAGATGAGCGAGTTGGCATAGCTGTCGGGGAAGACAGATGTACCGCCGAGTGCCTGTGCGTCAAACACGATTTCGTCGGCTTTGAAATCTGTTACCTTCACTATCACTTCCACACCGTTGCTGAGTGTGAGCTTTGTGGCGCCCCATTTTTCAACAGGTTCCTCTTTCACGATCTTGCCGGGAGCGGGGAGAGCGGGGATCAGCGGCTCGGCTTTCACCTCGTCGACAAATGCCTCGATATTCTCGCCGTTCACTTCGCCCATTGCTGCTGCGAGCTGTTCCTCTGTGGGGATAACCACACCGGGTTTGTCGGGGAGCATCATGAGCACCACGCGGTTGTCGTCTGTCACCATCTGCTGGAGGGCCTGGTTGATGGCCTCCACGGGGATCTGGTTGGCCAGTGCGTTCATCATCTGATATTCATACTCTATGCCGGGCATGGGCACGTTGTCGATGAAGTGGCGCACGATCTCGCGGGAGTATTTCTCGCTTTCGGTATTCTCGCGCTCATTGTATGCAGATTCCAGGCGGGAGAGGTATTCGCTGCGGGCACGGTCATATTCCGAGATGGTGAAACCGCCGCGCACGGCGCGCAGGAGCTCGCGGTAAACGCTCTTGAAGGCGGGCATCACATCGTTGCCTTTGCCGACACCACCCACGTTGAGGGCGTCTTCAGTGTTGGCCACCAGGAAGTTGTCATATCCGGCGAACGCAGCTGCAAATTCCACGTCGGGGTTCGACGACATTTCGTTGTAACGTGCGTTAAGCATGTTGGCGATCATGTCGGTCACATAGTCCTGCACCAGATAGATCATTGTGTTGCGCTGGTCGCGGGGCACGACTTCGTTTTTGAAATAGATGTTGAATACGGAGTACTGCATCTCGCTGTCTTTGCCGATAGCATAGATGGTTCCTTCGGTATCGGGCACCTCCTCATATTCACGGGCTTTGGCGTTTTCGGGCATCTTGATCGGGGAGAAGATCTCCTTGATTTTGTTCTCGATGCGGTCTACGTCAATGTCACCTACCACGATGATTCCCTGCTGGTCAGGACGATACCATGCCTCGTAATAGTCGCGGAGTGCCTGCGGAGGGAAGTTGTCGACAACTTCCATTGTACCGATAGGCAGACGGTAACCGTATTTTGAATCGGGATAGAGTTTGGGAAGCACCTGCTCGAGGATGCGCTGCTGTCCTACGTTGCGTGAACGCCATTCCTCATGGATTACACCGCGCTCCTTGTCGATCTCTTTGGGATCGAGCAGAAGTCCGTCGGCCCAGTCGTGGAGGATGATGAGGCAGGAGTCCTGCACGCTTTCGCGCGCTGTGGGCACATTGCTGATGTTATATACAGTCTCGTCGATGGATGTATAGGCATTGAGGTTCTGGCCGAATTTCACTCCGACAGTCTCAAGCCATGCGATGAGGTCGTTTCCGGGGAAGCTCTCGGTGCCGTTGAAGCACATGTGCTCCAGGAAGTGGGCGAGACCGCGCTGGTTGTCATCCTCGAGGATCGAGCCTACTTTCTGGGCGATGTAGAAATCAGCCTGTCCTTTGGGTGTCTCGTTGTGACGGATGTAATAGGTCAGGCCATTGGGCAGTGTGCCTGTGCGCACGGCCTGGTCAACAGGTAGCGGCTGGTCCATCTGGGCGTAAGCGGTGAGACCCACGAACGCGGTCATGGCCAGAAGCACTTTTCTAAAGATTTTTTTCATTGTATGATAATGTTGTGAAAATTGTATGCGAAGATATATTCTATCTGATATGTATGTCAATTATATTTGACGAGGTTTTATTAAATAAGTTATATTTATCGGAGTTAAAATTTGTTAACACAAACGATTTCTTTAGCCGAAAAGGTGGCGGAACGCCTCTTCCACCTTGCTTACTTCCACGATCTTTATCGCCATGCGGGAGGTGTCTACACCTTTGAGCGATCCGCGTGGTATGATGATGGTCTCCATGCCGAGTTTTTCCGCCTCCCTCACGCGCTGCTCCATTCGGGCGGCGGGACGTATCTCACCGCTGAGGCCCACCTCGCCGCTCAGGCAGATACCGTGCTGTATGGCCATGTCAACGTTGGAGGAGAGTATTGCGGCTATCACGGCAAGGTCAAGCGCGGGATCGGCCACCTTTAGCCCTCCCGCGATATTCAGGAACACATCCTTCTGGGCAAGTTTGAACCCAACCCGTTTTTCGAGCACGGCAAGCAGCATGTTCATGCGCTTGGAGTCGAAACCGGTGACAGAGCGCTGTGGTGTGCCGTATGCGGCAGTGCTTACAAGCGCCTGTGTCTCTATGAGGAATGGACGCTGCCCCTCGATCGTGACCCCGATGGCGCATCCCGAGAGCTGCTCGCCGGTCTGGCGGCTGATGAGCATTTCCGACGGATTTGACACCTCCCTTAGCCCTCGCTGGCACATCTCGTACACACCGAGCTCCGACGTGTTGCCGAAACGGTTTTTGGTGGCCCTCAGTATGCGGTACATATACTGGCGGTCCCCCTCGAACTGGAGCACGGCGTCGACGATATGCTCCAGCACTTTGGGGCCGGCGAGTGATCCCTCTTTGTTTATATGTCCGATGAGCAGCACCGGCACGTTTTCCTCTTTGGCATATCTGAGAAGGCTCGCGGCGCATTCGCGCACCTGGCTGACACTGCCTGCCGCCGACTCTATGGCGTCAGAGGCGATTGTCTGTATGGAGTCCACAATAAGGAGCTGAGGCTCTATCTCGGCTATGTGCTCGAAGATGGTCTCAAGCGATGTTTCGGTGACAATGTAGCAGTTGTCGCTCATGCGTCCTATACGGTCTGCCCTGAGTTTGATCTGCATTGCGCTCTCTTCTCCCGATACATAGAGTATGCGGCGGCTTTTGATGGAGAGTATGTTTTGTAGCACGAGTGTGCTCTTGCCAATGCCCGGCTCTCCTCCTATAAGCACGAGCGATCCGCTCACAAGTCCTCCTCCGAGCACGCGGTTCAGTTCTTCAGAGGGCATGTGTATGCGCGCCTCTTCCGAGGCTTTTATTTCGGAAACTTTCTGTGGTACGCTGCGGTTGGGGGTGGTGCGTGTCTTTGTTGCCGGAGATTTCCGGGGCGAAGGGCTAACCCTCTCCTCGACCATACTGTTCCAGGCACCGCATGAGGGGCAACGGCCCTCCCATTTCGGAGAGTCGGCACCGCATTCGGTACAGAACCAGCGTGTTTTTTCTTTTGTCTTTGCCACGGGGGAGTGAGAAATTGAGAAATAAGAAATAGAGAAATTCAGAAATAGGGAAATTGGGAAGCGGGATCAGAGCGAACGGCGGCGGAATTCCGCGACGGTTATGGCGGTTGCCACCCCCACGTTGAGCGATTCCACAGTGGGATGGTCGGCAGGGTAGGGGGGGATGGTGATGCGCCGGGTGATTGCGGATGCTGTCTCGTCGGTTATGCCGTTGCCTTCGTTTCCCATGACGATAACCCCACCTTTGCTAAGAGGGGAGGTATATAGCGGTTCGCCTCCAAGAAATGTGCCGTATATCTCTATTCCTTTGCCGGCAAGTGCACGGAGGGTAGGTGCCAGTGGCATATACATTACCTGTACGCGTGCTATGGCTCCCATGGTGGCCTGTATGACTTTCGGGTTGTAAATATCCACTGTGTCTGGCGAAGCTATTATGCGGTTTATGCCGAACCAGTCGGCCACACGCATTATAGTGCCCATGTTGCCGGGATCCTGCACACGGTCGAGGGCGAGTATAAGCTCGTCGGGATCAGGTTCAAAGCTTTCCGGTGAGGCAGGTATGCGGCATACGGCAAGCACCCCCTGCGGTGTGACCATCGACGACATCTGTTTCATATCCTCGGCGCGTGCAGTGAGCAGAGCGCCGCCATGCGGTGGCAGCCGGTGGGCATGTTCCTCAAGCCATGCGGGGGTGGCCACCAGCATTTCAATTTCGAAACACCGGGCGGAGTCGAGTACGGATCGTGTTCCTTCTATCACAAACAATCCGAGCGCACGCCTGTGGCGTGCCTGCTGCAGCGAGGCTATGAGTTTGCGTTGGTTGGCGGTGACAGGTTGCTTCATGTTGTATCGCTATGGTGCTAACAATCTGCCAAAGTTACGAAAAAATGACGAAAGAATTGCGGCGCTGAACCGGGGTAGTGAAAAATTTCGTATCTTTGCAGCCACAAAGATTAAATTGTCAGCCGGGCGGTCCGTCGCGGGCGGCAAACCTTTCTGGTGGCCGCATGAGGAAAGTCCGGGCAACACAGAGCGCCATACTTCTTAACGGGAAGCTGTGGGTGACTGCAGAGACAACGTGACAGAAAACAACCGCCCGATAAAGGTGGGGGAGCCGCTTGGCGGCGTCATCACCCCGCCGGGCAAGGGTGAAAAGGTGGAGTAAGAGCCCACCGGGCACCGTCGTGAGACGGTGTGCCGCACGTCTTATGGGTTGCAAGGTCAAGTATACCGGCATTTAAGGGCTGCTCGTCCATTGCCGGGGGGTAGACTGCTTTAGCCACCGTGGTGACACGTGGCATAGATAAATGACGGACAGGCGATTATGCGCCTACAGAACCCGGCTTATAGCCCGGCTGACGATTTTTTTAGTTTTTTTCTTCCTTCCTTTGCAACTTTTTCGGTGGGTGTTGCGTCTCATCATATGAGAACGGTTAAAAAACGACTTTAAATAATCTCATATGAATAAAATTGCAGTTACTCTTATGATACTTCTTGCTCTCGCCATTGCAGGCGTGGGCGTCTCTTTCGCATTGCAGGCATCTACCGGTTACGCAGATTCGGGTAATTCGGATCTCACGGAGTATACTCATGAAGTGAAAGTCGGCGATTTCAATGCCATTGACGCATCCATAAGTATTGATGTCTATTATACCCCCGGCCAGAAAACCTCTGTCAGGATTGTGACCACCGAAAGGCTCATGCAGTATGTAAGAGCCAGTGTCAGCGACGGCACTCTGCAACTTACCATGAGCCGTGAATACAGCAACGGCAACAAATTGCGCCGTAAGGGTGACAAGGTAAAAGTTTATGTGACTGCACCTGCGGTGAACAGTTTTATGGCGAGCACCTCGGCCGACATAAAATGTTCCGCCCCGCTCACCGGTATGAAAAAAATCAGAGTTGAAGCCTCCACTTCCGGCGATGTTTCACTGGAAAATGTGCAGGCTGATGAGGCTGTGCTTGATGCTTCTACCAGTGGTGATATAGATATAGCTGTGCTGAAGGTTGCGTATCTCAAAGCCGATGCCTCTACTTCGGGTGATATAAGCCTTGATAAGCTTGTTGCAGACAAGGCATCCGTATCAGCTTCCACTTCAGGCGATATGGAATGTGAAAAAGTCAATGTCAAGAACCTCAATGCTTCGGTTTCCACTTCAAGTGAGGTGGAAATGAAAGGACATGCCGGCAAGATTATTGTCAAGGTAGAGACCGGAGGATCGTTTGAAGGTGCCGGTCTGGTTTCACAGGAGGCTGATGTAAACGCATCGGTGGGAGGTTCGGCTGATGTAAATGCGGTGCGTTGCAATGCTTCTTCCAGTGTGGGCGGAAACGTGAAGAACCATTACCGGGACTGAACGTTTGTTTTTCATCCGGTTATTCAGAAACATAAAGAGTGAAGTCTATTGACTTCAATAGATAAATATAGAGTTTCCAAAGGATTTTTTTAGGTTTTTATGACAATAGCGGCACAGACCGGGCAAAAGCCGGGTTTTGTGCCGCTATTGTCATTTTATTTGTTTTATAACTTATCAACCTCAGATTCATACACCGAT